>CANETM010000028.1 GCA_947441205.1 Bacteroidota bacterium
GTTTGCCTATTTACTTGTGCATTATGTAAAGCAATTACATCCAATTGTTTTAATGATCTTATTTCAAGCTATTATATTAAGTCAGGCAATTCGTCTTAATATTTTTATGAGTAATCTTAAAATGTTTCAAAAAGTAAGTTATTTGCCTGCGTTTATTTATATCATGCTAACTGCCACTTTTCCCTATTGGGATGTTATAAGTTCTGGCTTAATCGCAAATTCTTTAGTGTTATGGATTTTAGTTAAACTTTTAAGACTATATGATCAAAATCAACCACAATCCTTAGAATTTAATATCGGTTTAATTGTTGGGGGGTCTATTTTATTATATGAACCTATTGCCATTTTGATACCGGTTGTGTTGTTTGCATTAACTATTATTCGTCCTTTTAAATTAATGGAGTGGTTGATATTATTAATGGGGGTATCGCTTCCATTTTATTTCATATTTACTTTTGTATACTTAACTGGAAACCTAAGTGATTTTAGACATTTCTTACCTATGCTGGATTGGAAAAATCCTTTCGTACAACCCGATATTAACGTAATTTTAGCTTTAGTTATCATCGCTATTCAACTGATTGTAGGTTTATATCATTGGCAAAATCAACAATCAAGGTTCATTATACAGGTGCGAAAATATTGGGGAGTATTGTTATTGGTACTTTTTTTGACCTTGTTTCAACCTATTATTTTTTCAGCTCAAGCATTATATGCATCGGCTATTGTTTTAACCCCATTGGCTTGTTTTATTAGCCTCGCTTATTCGGTACCCAAAACCTTATTTATACCCAACTTATTATTTTGGTCGGCTATGGCGGTTATTGTGTATAACCACTTGGGTTAAGTGAAGAATTTTACGCCTATTTTTTAGCCGTTTTTGGTAACTTTGGCCTTCAATTAATCATCTAATACCTAAAATATAACACATGAAATTTGGTGTAGTAGTTTTCCCGGGGTCAAATTGTGATAGAGACATGCAGGACGCCTTAGAAAAGGACTTAGGAGCTCAGGTTGAAATGCTTTGGCATAAGGATAGTGATTTATCGCATTTTACTACAGACGACTGCGTTATTTTGCCTGGGGGTTTTTCCTATGGCGACTATTTAAGATGTGGCGCTATTGCAAAGTTTAGTCCAATGATGCAATCGGTTATTGATTTTGCAAATAAAGGCGGTAAAGTGCTTGGCGTTTGTAACGGCTTCCAAATTTTATGTGAAAGTGGATTATTGCCTGGTGCTTTATTACAAAATGAAAATCAACAATTCATTTGCAAGAATGTATATATTAAAACAGATAATAGTAAGGCATTGCAAATACCAATTGCACACGGAGAAGGTCGATATTTTGCTGACGACGCCACTTTGAAGCATTTAGAAAATAACAAACAAATTTTATTTCGTTACTGTGATGAACAAGGAAATGTGGGTGGTGCCGGAAATCCAAATGGTTCAACACATGATATTGCAGGCATTTGTAATGACCAGCGTAATGTAGTTGGTATGATGCCGCACCCAGAGCGCGCCACTAGTAGTGCGTTGAGCAATATTGATGGAAAAGAAGTTTTTGAAATTTTAGGCTTGTCAAAATAATGATTGGTTAAAACTTAATTTAGGATTTTATGAAAAAGATAATGTTGGGTTGTATGGTGGTTTTATTCGCTTTGAATGCAAATGCACAAAGATTAAATCCGGTTAAGTGGACTTTTGAGGCCGTAAAAAAATCAGATAAACAATATGATATAGTTTTTACAGCTAATGTAGAAGCACCATGGCATATATATTCTCAGTTTGTGAAAAAGGGCCCAGTTCCTACCAATATCGTATTTAAAAAGAATGCGTTAGTGCAAGTAAAAGGTGCAGCTAAAGAAATTGGTAAATTGGAAAAACATTTCGATAAAAATTTTGGTGCTGAAATTGCTTACTTCAGTAATAAAGTACAGTTTGTCCAAACCATTAATTTAAGAGCGGCAAGTAAAACTAGTGTTTCTGGTGAAGTAGAATATATGGTTTGTAACGACGAGCGTTGCTTACCTCCTACAAAAGTGCCTTTCGAGGTAACCATTCAGTAATTTCATTTTAGCATTTACGATTTGTATATTTTTCAAATAATCGCAGAATGCTAATTCATTTTATAAATAATATATTTTGAAAAAAATATTTTCATTTTTTGTATCATTGATTGTGTTGGGTATGATGCAGGTAAATGCTATGGCACAAGCGGATAGCTTGGTTAAAGTAAATGCAAAAGCCTCCCCTGTAAACGATAGTACTTATCAATTAAGTTTTAATATACTGGTAAATCAAGGTTGGCATGTATATAGTAATACCCCCTCGCCAGATAATAAAGCTGAATTAATCACGACTTCACCTAAGATTGTTTTTAAGTTAGAAACGGTGAAATTTTTAAATGAACTAAGCTATTCATCAAAATCAAGTTTACAAAAAGATGTTTTGTTTGAAAAGGCAAAAATTTTCGAGGGTCCGATAACTGCCACTCAAAATTTTACCATCACTGGTTTTCAACCAGATACTTTAAAAGGAAATTTGGTTATAGCCATTGCAAAGGGAAATGAGTTTTATGAACAGGAAATTCCTGTTTCGATATTTTTAGCGAATGGTAAGAAAACTTCAGGTGTTCAAATTTTATTACCTGCAACTGCAACCACACCACCTGATGGTGCTTGTGGAGAGGCCGCACATGATAGTAAAGAGTCAAGCGGTTGGACGGTATTTGTATTAGGGTTTTTAGGAGGGTTAATTGCTTTAATCACTCCATGTGTTTTTCCAATGATTCCCGTGACGGTTTCTTTTTTCACAAAGCGATCTAAAACCAGAAAGCAAGGTGTTAAGAATGGTTTATTATATGGCTTGAGTATTTTTTTGATTTATGTTTTAGCAAGTGTTCCTTTTCATTTATTAGGCAATGTACAACCTGAAATTTTCAATAGTATTTCAACGAACCCGATTTTAAACCTCATCTTTTTTGTTATATTTATCTTCTTCTCTATTTCCTTCTTTGGATATTTTGAAATTACCTTGCCAAGTGGCATCGCCAATAAAGCCGATTCGAAAAGTGGATTAGGAAGTTTAGGGGGTATATTTTTCATGGCCATCACTTTAGCCATTGTATCCTTTTCATGCACGGGCCCTATATTGGGTACCTTATTAGTAGGTTCATTACAAGGTGGTGCCTGGGCTTTAACATTAGGTATGGCTGGTTTTGGTATTGCACTTGCTTTACCATTCACCTTGTTTGCCATATTTCCACAATGGCTTCAAAGCTTACCTAAATCTGGAGGATGGTTGGATACCGTTAAAAAAATATTGGCCTTTTTAGAATTAGCATTGGCCTTTAAATTTTTATCTAATGCTGACTTGGTTCAACATTGGGGATTGTTAAAACGCGAAGTGTTTTTAGGCTTATGGGCCATTATCAGTTTGGGTTTAGCTTTATACCTATGGGGTAAGTTGCATTTGCCACACGATACCAAGGGTGCAAAAATTTCAGTGGCACGAAAAGCGGGTGGCGTATTAGCAATTGCTTTTTCAGTGGTATTGGTAATGGGCATTTTTCCTAAAAATGCAGGTTATATTAAATTTTTAAGTGGCTTCCCTCCGCCTAGTCAATATAGTTTGTTTACAAATCCTGGGGATGATAATAATGGTGTGCATGCCAATGTGGTTAATGATTATCAAAAAGCATTAGCATTAGCAAAGGAGCAAAACAAACCTATATTAATTGATTTCACAGGATGGGCTTGTGTTAACTGTCGTAAGATGGAGGAAAATGTATGGACTGATCCAGCCGTGTCAAGTTATATTAAGGAAAACTTCATTTTGGTTTCCTTATATGTTGATGACAAGGAAATGTTACCTGTTGAGAAACGTTTTAAATATATTAGTAAAGCAGGTACAGAAAAAGAAATAAACAGTATTGGTGATTTATGGGCAACCTTCCAAGCTGAAAACTTTAATCAAGTAACACAACCTCTTTATGTTGTGTTAAGTCCGGATCAAAATTTATTATCCAATCCTGTTGGGTACACACCTGATATTAATGAATATTTGCAGTGGTTGCAATGTAGTGTTGCTAAAGGAAAGCAATAGTATCTTAATGAACTAAGTTATAAATTAAAGAAAAAAAAGGCTCCGAACTCGGAGCCTTTTTAATTAGCGTAAAACTATAATTTAATTAATTCGAACTAATTTATAAACTCATTCCACGCTGATTCATCATTTTTCTCAAGTTGATTAAGCCGTAACGCATTCTACCTAAAGCAGTATTAATGCTGCAGTTAGTCATTTGTGCTATTTCTTTGAAACTTAAGTTAGCGTAGTGTCTTAATACAATTATTTCTCTTTGTTCCTCAGGAAGCAAATCAACTAATTCTTGAATATCACGATGTGATTGAGCACGAGTCATTTTATAATCAGCAGGATGATCGGCATGCTTGATAATTTCAAATAAGTCTTGGTCATCGCTGGTTTTAATGGTTGGGGTTCTTTTTACTTTTCTAAAATGGTCAACACAATAATTATGAGCGATACGTAATGCCCATGGTAAAAATTTGCCTTCGTCGTTGTATTTTCCCAATTTTAAATTGCCTATAATTTTTATAAATATGTCTTGAATCAAATCTTCGGCTAAATAATTATCCTTAACCATGAAATTAATGGCATTGAATATTCTTTCTTGATGACGGTCGATTAAAACATCAAAAGCGCGCGGATTACCTTGTTGGAAAAGTCGAATTAATTCGTTGTCTGTTAGCTGTACAGTTTTGTTCATTTTTGTTTTTTAAAGGTGTTCGAAGGCTAAGTGTGGGTGTACTTAGTTGGGTTAGTATTGGAAAATTACTTCCTTATACAATTGATTTTTCATTTGTTGAAAACGAAAATCAAATTTCAAGGATATCCACATTATCAATTAATGACATATTGGAAAAGATTATCGCATTTGGTACAACCAATTCACAAGGAATCTGTTATTTTGCTATATGGCTGTAAGTAAAAAAGGAAAAGATTTTATTGAGGTTGTTGGTGCAAGGGTACATAATTTAAAAAACGTATCGGTAGCATTCCCACGTGACCAGTTTATTGTGGTAACAGGGGTTTCTGGAAGCGGTAAGTCATCATTAACCATTGATACTTTGTTTGCTGAAGGGCAAAGACGTTATGCCGAGAGCTTATCCTCCTACGCTAGGCAGTTTATGTCTCGTATGGGCAAACCAGATGTGGATTATATAAAGGGCCTATGTCCAGCTATTGCCATTGAACAAAAAGTAACTACAAGAACCCCGCGAAGTACAGTGGGTAGCATGACCGAGATTTATGATTACTTCAGGGTATTTTTCGCACGTATAGGTAAAACTTATTCGCCAATTAGTGGACAGGAGGTGAAAAAGCATGATGTGCAGGACGTGCTTGCTTATATGCAAAAAGGAAAGGCTGGTGATAAAATGGTTTTATTGGTTCCTTTCAAGCAGCAAGCTAAAAGAGATATTGCTGAGGAATTAAACATATTGGTTCAAAAAGGATTTACACGTATTTATTTAAGAGCTAATAAGACCGAGTCTGAAATTTTAAGAATTGAAGATGCTTTGGAACTTTCTAAAACCGAGTTGACAAAAAAAGTAAAAGCCCATGATGTTTATGTGCTTATTGATAGAATTGTAGTTAAGGATTTTGACGAGGACGATATTCATCGTTTTACAGATTCCATAGGCACTGCTTTTTATGAAGGTGAAGGCATGTTATGGGTTGAAAAAAACAACGATACACTACAAGACTTTAATAATAAGTTTAGTTTGGATGGAATGGAGTTTGATGAGCCCACGCCTAATTTATTTTCTTTCAATAATCCATATGGTGCTTGTCCTACCTGTGAAGGGTATAGTCAGGTGTTGGGCATTGATGAAAACTTAGTCATTGCTAATCCATTTTTATCAGTGTATGATGGAGGGGTTGCGCCATGGAAAGGTGAAAAATTAAGTTGGTGGAAAGATCAGTTTGTAAAAGAAGCGGGAAAGACAGGATTTCCCATTCATCAACCCATAAATAAATTAACAAAGGCACAGTATACGCAACTTTGGAAAGGGACCGAAAAGGCATTAGGTATTGATGATTTTTTCAAAGACGTTGAAGCGCATTTATACAAGGTTCAATTCAGGGTTTTATTAAGTAGGTATCGTGGAAGAACTAATTGTCCAGATTGCAATGGATACCGAGTGCGCAAGGAAGCCTTGTATGTAAAAATTGGCGATAAGCATATTGGTGAATTATGTGCGATGCCAGTTAGGGAATTACAACAATGGTTTAAAAATTTAAAATTGTCAGCACATGATGCTGAAATTGCAAAACGTATTTTAGTAGAAATTGAACAACGCATACAAACCTTAATGGATGTAGGCCTGGGCTATTTGACATTAAGTAGGTTGGCAAATAGTTTGAGTGGAGGAGAAAGTCAAAGAATTCAATTGACAAGATGTCTAGGAAGTAACTTAACCAACTCATTATATATTTTGGATGAACCAAGTATTGGTTTACATTCAAGAGATACGGAAAGATTGATTGCTGTTTTGCAAAACTTAAGAGACCTAGGTAATACCGTAGTAGTAGTGGAGCATGATGAACAAATCATGCGCAAGGCCGATCATATTATTGACATGGGGCCGCTTGCTGCACACCAGGGAGGTGAGGTAGTGGCAGTGGGTAATGCAGCCGAATTAATAAAGGATAAAAAAAGTTTGACGGGAAAATATTTAAAAGGTGAACTATTTATTCCGATACCAGCAAAGACAAGACCTGCCATTAAATTTATAAAATTAGAAGGGGCTCATTTACATAATTTACAAAATGTAAATGTTGATTTTCCATTACAAAGTTTATGTGTGGTAAGTGGAGTCAGTGGAAGTGGTAAAACAACTTTAGTTAAAAAAGTATTATACAATGCATTATTAAAAGCAAAGCAACAACCTACAGAAATGGTGGGAGGCTATGCGGATATCAAAGGAGACTTACATTTAATTGATGCCATTGAAATGGTGGACCAAAATCCAATTGGTAAATCATCAAGAAGTAATCCAGTTACTTATATCAAAGCCTATGATGCAATAAGAGATGTTTATTCAAAACAAGCACTCTCAAAAATTAGAGGTTTCTTACCTAAGCATTTTTCCTTCAATGTTGACGGTGGCCGTTGTGATACATGTAAAGGTGAGGGGGAACAATTAGTTGAAATGCAATTCCTTGCTGACGTGCATTTGACTTGTGAGGATTGTGGAGGTAAGCGATTTAAGGAATCGGTATTAGAAGTTCATTACAAAGGCATGAGCATTTATGATGTGTTGGAAATGAGTGTGGATGAAGCCATTGAATTTTTTAGCGAAGAAAAAAATATTGTACTCGCTATAAGTCCATTACAAGAAGTAGGTTTGGGTTATGTGAAGTTGGGACAAAGTAGTAGTACATTAAGTGGAGGTGAAGCACAGCGTGTGAAACTCGCTAGCTTCTTAGGCAAGGGCAAAGCCAATCAAAAAATGTTATTCATATTTGACGAGCCTACAACTGGTTTACACTTTCACGATATTCATAAATTATTAAAAGCATTCAACGCTTTAATTGACCAAGGCCACTCCTTAATTGTGGTAGAACATAATACTGATGTCATCAAGGCATCCGACTGGGTAATTGACATGGGCCCCGAAGCAGGTGATGCTGGCGGAACGGTAGTTTACGCCGGTGTTCCAATTGGATTGGCTAAATGCAAGGCTTCGCAGACAGGGAAGTACTTAGGATAATTGGATATCACAAATTGTGATATCCAATGAAAACAATTTGATGCTAGCTTAATTAAATTCGTTCAAAAAGCGCTTGTGAGAGAGATTGAAGCTGCTTAATTATCGCAATCTATCGGCACTCTTAACTAAACGCTCGTCCTTGTAAATTTTAAACATTGCTAAAATTTGTAAAATAGGTATAAGGAACAAAGCCAATGAAGGCAATGTAAATCCGCCACCTGGATGAGCAATGACTATTTTGTAGATAAAAAATCCAATAAGTGCGGACAATAAAAAGTTAATGATCACCACTTTTAATTGAAGCGTACGGTTGCCGTATAAAAAAATACAAATAAAGCTTAAGCAGGCACTGAATGCTAAGGAAATCAATGTAGTGAATTGATCGCTACCAGTAATTTCAAAAGGCACCGGTGCAGGCGTATAATAAAAAGGCAAACGCAATATTAAAAATGCTGCTGCGCTAGCTAATAATAACCAAATGCTTTGTATTCTTTGTATCATAGTATAAAGTTAAATCATTTTTTGAATGCTTTGAAATTATGATTATAAGTTTTAACAATAGGTATACTCATAAAAAAGCCCCTCCGAATTACTGGAAGGGCTTTTTTATAGGAATAATTTAAAACTTTATGAATACTATCCTAATTCAGGGTACAATACAAATTGTTCCATGAACTTATTCACCTCTTTTCTAGTTTCTGCTAATATGGTTTCATTATCAGCGTTCATTAATACTTTATCAATGGAGTCTACAACAAATGGAATATGTCCTTCGTTCATACCACGTGTTGTAATAGCAGCAACTCCAAAACGAATACCTGATGTTACAAAGGCCGACTTGTCGTCGTATGGCACCATATTTTTATTTGCAGTAATATCAGCATGACCTAAAACTTGTTCTGCTTTTTTACCACTAATGTTTTTATTTCTTAAATCAATTAACATTAAATGATTGTCCGTACCGCCACTGATAATTTCATATCCTTTTGCAACAAATGCAGCAGCCATTGCTTGCGCATTTTTTTGAACTTGTTTTGCATACACGGTAAATTCATCAGAAAGTATTTCACCAAATGCAATTGCTTTTGCAGCAATCACATGTTCCAATGGACCACCCTGTGTACCTGGGAATACCGCCATGTCTATGACATTTGACCATAATCTTAAATTACCTTTTACGTCTTTTAAACCCAATGTATTTTCACCATCCTTTGCCATCATAATCACACCACCTCGAGGTCCGCGTAATGTTTTATGTGTTGTTGATGTTACAAAATGACAATGGTTAAATGGAGAACTTAATAATCCTTTGGCAATTAATCCTGATGGGTGTGCAATATCAGCTAATACAAATGCACCTATTTCGTCCGCTACTTTTCTAATTCTTGCATAGTCAATATCACGGCTATAAGCACTTGCTCCACAAATAATTAATTTAGGTTTGTGCGTTCTAGCTTGGCTTTCTAACATTTCATAATCAATGAGGCCTGTTTCCTTTACAACGCCATAAAAATGTGGAGTATAGGTTTTACCTGAAAAATTAACAGCACTTCCGTGTGTTAAATGACCTCCCATGCTTAGGTCCAAACCTAAAATCGCATCACCCGGTTTTAAAATAGCCAACATCAAGGCTGCATTTGCTTGAGCGCCACTATGCGGCTGTACGTTTGCATATTCCAATCCAAAAATTTCTTTTAAACGATCTATCGCTAAGGTTTCGGTTTTATCAACAATCTCACATCCTCCATAGTATCTTTTACCTGGGTATCCTTCGGCATATTTATTAGTCATCACACTACCTGTTGCTTGCATAACTTGTAAGCTTGTGAAGTTCTCTGAAGCAATTAATTCAATGCCACGACGTTGGCGTTGTAATTCTTGATTGATAATGTCAAAAACTAGGGTATCTCTTTGCATAATTGAAATATTTTATAGAATATAGGGATGTTTTAATCTAATATTTGGCAAAAATAATTCATTATCAGGCCTATACAAAGCTTTCTTTCAACAAGTAGCCCTCTAATATCCACATTTACAATAGTATTGGTCAAAATTGGGCCAAATCCTCCTGAATTTGATGTTTTGCTAACAGTTATTTGCTATTTTTAACCTCCCCAAAAAGGAAATAAATGAAGGCTATTATCCCGGTCGCTGGCGCAGGAACTAAATTACGACCACATACCTATACACAACCAAAGGCGTTAATCCCAATTGCTGGTAAAACCATACTAAGTTTTATTGTTGACCAGTTAAAGGAGGCGGGTATTGAAGAGTATATTTTTATTGTAGGTTATTTAGGAGAAAAAATCCAGGATTATGTGGAGCAAACTTATCCGAATTTAAAAACCCACATTGTTTATCAAAATGATCGTCAAGGAACGGCACATGCGATACAGTTAACCAAAGAAATTGTTGGCAGCGATGAAATTTTTATTGCTTTAGGAGATACGATTTGCGAATTTGATATCAGAGAAGTAATTGCAAGTCCAACCAGTATGTTGGGTATTAAAAAAGTGGACGATCCTCGTCAATTTGGTGTAGTAGAAATTGATGAAGAAGGAAAGGTTTTGCATGCTGTTGAAAAACCATCTATTCCAAAAAGCAATAATGCGTTAGTTGGTTTATATAAAATTAAAGAAGCCGATATTTTATTTGATTGCTTCACTCAATTAGTGACAGATAATATTAAATCCAATGGCGAATATAATTTAACCGATGCATTGGAGTGCATGATTAAAAAAGGAGTTCAATTCAATTCCTTTAAAGTAAAGCATTGGTATGATTGTGGTAAGAAAGAATCCTTAATAAAAGCCAATTCGGTTTTGTTGGATAAAACGGGTGGCATAACTGTTAACCCTGGTATGTATATTAATAGCATTATTATTCCGCCTGTGAGTATTGCTGCCGAATGTGTAATTGAAAATTCCATCATTGGCCCGCATGTGACCATTGGAAATAACACTACTATAAAAAGTTCGGTCGTTAAGGATTCTATCATTGGCACTTACACTACCTTGGACGAAGTGGTGCTTGATAATTCCTTAATTGGTAGCGACGCTGCTGTTAAAGGATTAAGCCGTACTTTAAATATTGGCGACAATACCGAAATTGATTTCGGTTAGTCCTTATGTATCATGGTTGAATTTCCTTGCGCCACACAAGTCATTACTACATCATTAATGCAAACATGTTTTGGAACATTGGCAACATACCATGCAGTGTCCGCAATATCCTCCGGTTTTAATGGGGTATAACCTGCATATACGGCTGCAGCTTTATCGGCATCACCTTTGAAACGTACCAATGAAAAATCAGTTTCCACTGCACCTGGGTGAATTGCGGTTACTTTAATTTTATAAGGTAGTAAATCAATTCGTTGTGCTTTTGTAATGGCGTCTACTGCATGTTTTGTAGCACAATAAACATTACCATCCTTATATACTTCCTTGCCTGCAGTGCTTCCAATATTAATGATATGTCCTTGTTGTTTAATTAAATAGGGTAGTACTGCTTTTGATGCATATAATAATCCTTTCACATTAGTGTCTATCATTGTTTCCCAGTCCTCCAAATTGGCATCAAAAAACGAATCACGTCCCAAAGCTAATCCTGCATTATTAACTAGTAAATCTACGGCTTGCCATTCA
>CANETM010000029.1 GCA_947441205.1 Bacteroidota bacterium
ACCTTGTTTAGTCATTTGAGTAGGCCATGCAGACTCTGGTAACATTCCTTTTGAGTTCAATGTTTCTTTACCACCTACACTCGTACCCCATAATCCTTTATTTATTGAATACGCCGCTTTTTCAAAATTCATTTCAACACCCTTTCCTTTTAAATATTCAATCTCAGCTTCGCGGCTTAATTGTAAATCACGAATAGGTGTTAAAATTTCAATTCCAGGAATCATGATTTGAAAAATCATATCAAAACGTACCTGGTCATTACCAGCACCTGTACTACCATGTGCAACTAATTTAGCGCCCAATTTTTTTACATGTTCAGCAATATGTAAAGCTTGTGATAAACGCTCTGCACTTACACTTAAAGGATAAGTATTATTTTTTAACACATTGCCAAATATCAAATATTTTATAATGCCATCATAGTATCCCTTTACTGCATTAACCGTAGTATGCGTTTTTACCCCCAATGCATAAGCATGAGCTTCTACTTTTTTTAATTCATCTTCAGTAAAACCACCCGTGTTTACAATCACACTATGCACTTCCAATCCCTTATCCTCTGTTAAGTATTTTACACAAAAGGTAGTATCTAATCCGCCGCTAAAACCCAATACAACTTTGTCCATAGTATTTATTTTTTTGTCAGCCAGTTTAATAAATTGCTTGTTTTATTTTCATAAAACGTTTGTATAATTTGCGTTTTGAAATTATCCGCGGAATTCTATTTTGTATCTTCACTTTTGGGTTGATATAACATAGCCGTACACATACAATTTTTACGCTCCTTACTCATTAAAATTTCATAGTTCACACAGCTTTTGCAACCTGCCCAAAATTCTTCATCATCGGTTAACTCACTATAGGTAACAGGCTCATATCCTAATTCACTATTAATTTTCATTACGGCTAGTCCGGTTGTTAAACCAAATAACTTTGCATTTGGATATTTTTCTCTAGACAATTGAAAAATAGTTTGCTTTATTTTTTTTGCTATCCCACTTTTTCTAAATGTGGGAGAAACAATCAATCCGCTATTAGCTACAAACTGTCCGTGTTGCCATGCTTCTATATAACAAAAGCCTACCCAGGTTCCGTCTTCAGTATGTGCAATTACCGACTTCCCTTCTTCAATTTTTTTTGCTACATATTCTGGAGTGCGTTTTGCAATTCCAGTTCCTCTTGCTTTTGCCGAGGAAGCCATCTCATCAGTGATGTCGATTGAATAATGAACATCGCCACTATGGGCTATACGTACTATAATTTGCTGTTCCAATGATTACTAAAATTTAAAAAAATGACACTTCTGGCGTTTCTAAAAAATTTCGGGGCTTTTTCCACTGATAGGGGCAATTGCCAACTGCTCGTCCTATCAGAATCCACGTCGCGGTGAAAATCTAACCGCAAGCGGCAACCTGATGGGGCTGTTCAATACAAGGACTGGTGCAAAATTTGCACGCGTCATTAAGATATGTAATTGTTCCTTGTTCATTATTAATTTCCTTAGTTAGGAATGAGGTTGTAAAAGTATTAAATAATTAAACAAATTTGGGTCAATGAGCCCTATAATTTAAGTATTGCAGTCTCAATCAGTTCAAATTGGGCTTAAAATAATAGTTGTTAGTATTTTTTTGCCCTCAAGAGGTCGTATTTTTGTGCTTAATATTCAAAACAAATCAATATGAAGAAAATAATTGCGGTAACATTTATTAGTACATCTGTCTTATTTGTAGCCTGTGGCAACCCAACATCAGACGCAAGTGTAAATGATACGGCAGCAGCTACCATGGCAATGGATACGATGTCAACTAAAACATATGAGGTGAGCTTAGTAAACAATAAAAAAGATCCTACTTGCGGAATGCCAGTTACAGCAGGAATATCAGATACAGCACATTATGAAAAATATGTATTGGGATTTTGTTCAAAAGAATGCAAGGATGAATTTTTGAAAAACCCTAAAGCAGCCATTGCAGCTGCAGAAGTGAAATAGCAGGGAAAAAAATACTTATTTATTTAGTTAACACTCTAACTAAATAAATACGCTATATCGTCTTTGGTCAAAGATTTAACAAACCCTTCTTCGTCGGAAATTAATTCCTTGGCCAAGGACCTTTTACGATCTTGTAATTTTAATATTTTGTCTTCAACCGTATCATTACAAATCATGCGATAAGCAAAAATATTTTTTGTTTGTCCTATACGATGCGTTCTATCAATCGCTTGTTGTTCAACAGCAGGGTTCCACCATGGATCCACTATATAAACGTAATCCGCAGCCGTTAAGTTTAACCCCACACCACCTGCTTTTAATGAAATCAAAAATACCCTACAGTTGGCATCATTTTGAAAACGCTCAATCGCTTTTTCTCTTTCTTGAATAGTACTTCCTCCATCAAAATATTCGTAATCAATACCCAACTTTGTTAATTGCTCTTTTATCAAAGCCAGCATGCCCAAGAATTGAGAGAAAACCAATGCTTTATGATCTCCAATGTTCTCCGCTATTTCACGTGTTAATTCATTTAACTTAACTGATTCGTTAGGATAGTTTTCATCTTTGATGATGGCAGGGCTATCACAAATTTGTCTAAGTTTCATTAATCCTTGTAATATAGATAATTGTGATTTTTGTATTCCTTTTTCTTCCACCATGCCAATTAATTTATCGCGGTAATCATTACGATAAGCTTCATATATTTTACGCTGAGCCGTACCCATTTCGCAATACAAAACCATTTCTTGTTTCTCTGGTAAATCCTTGGCAACCTGCTCCTTTGTTCGTCTTAAAATAAATGGGAATACAAATTTTCTCAAATGCTCTTTTTGTTCCTTTTCATCAAATTTGTCAATTGGCATTGAGAAGTTGTGTTTGAAATATTCTACTGTTCCTAACATACCTGGATTCAGAAAATTCATTTGAGCATAAATATCAAATGTATTGTTTTGTAAAGGCGTACCACTTAAACATAATTTATTAGTAGCCTGCAATAAGCATGCAGCCTTGGTTACTTTACTAGATGGATTTTTAATGGCTTGACTTTCATCCAATATTACATAATCAAATTTTAACTCACTAAACATTTTGATATCACTTCTTAAAGTGCCATAAGTAGTAATGATGACTTCCACTGGATCCTTAAACAACTGATTTTTTGTTCTAGTTCCTCCATGATGAAGTTGAAATGTCAAACTAGGTGTGAATTTTTTTAATTCATTTTGCCAGTTGAATAATAAGGTCGTTGGACATACAACCAAGGCTAGTAATTTTCCATTCTTTTCTTTCAAATATTGAAGGAACGATAAAGTTTGAATGGTTTTACCCAAACCCATATCATCGGCTAATATCCCACCCCATTGCACATCATGTAAATAATTTAACCACTGAAATCCACTAACTTGATAAGGTCTTAAAATAGGGGTTAAATGAGTTGGCGGCGCAATATCGGCTATGGAATACTTTTCTCTAATTTTTTCATACTTCCCCTCTAATTGAAAAATTAATTCTTCCTCGTCTCTTTGTTCATATAATTCATCTAAAATAGAAAAATGATACTTACTCAACTTCAAATTATCAGTTTTTCCCTCTCCTACTTTAAATAATAAGGAATATTTATTCAACCATTTTTCAGGTAACACACCTAAACTACCGTCTTTTAAAGGAACATATTGTTGTTTATTAGCCAACATGTTTTTAATATCCTGTACCGTTACTTTTTGTTCACCAAATGAAATTTCCACTTTGGCATCAAACCAATCGGTGTTACTACTAATGTATAATTTGGTAGAAGGTTTTGCAGTATTAAATTTGAACTGCTTTAAATTTTCAGATCCAAACAAGGCTATTTGCTTTTCCTTTAATTTGTCTATGAATAAAAAGAACCAATTATTTTTTAATACTTCAGCCCCTTTTAAGGCTAAAATATTTCCTTCATTAGGTCTAATAAATCCAGAATGGAGCTGTTCAATAATATTTAACAACGATCTTTCTTCTGCCAAGTCTCTTTCTAAAATTATAATTTTGTCTTCTTTTTGCTGAATGACCGAAGGCCCTTCATCAATAGTCACTATGATGCCATTGTAATTATAAATTGGCTCAAATATTAAATAATCACGGTCTTCCTTAAGTATAATTTGTAACTGAGGCTTAATACCTTTTAATTTTTCCTGCTTTACATTTCCTAGTTCAACAGCATACAACTTGGACAAAGGCAAAAGTGTATCTTTTAAATAGGCTGGCCAATTATCTATATCAACTTCATTAAATCCTGTGGGCATAAATTGTTCAACCCAGTTCACGTCAGCCCTATTTTTCCATGTAAAAAACTGATGATGATATTGGAAAATATAATGTGATTTAGCATGGTTATCGGCAAGTGAAATACTTCCTTCCGGTAATTTTACCTGTGCATAAATAATATACTTATTGGTGTCCTTCTCCACTTTGAAACTTGGCTGAATGGGGTTAAACACCAATTCTGCCTTTTGTAAATTTGCTGTGGTAAATGGTTTAGTAGTAGGTACATGAAAATTAAATGGATGTTCTGAAATATCACTCCATAATTTTTCTAATTTAGGATGCATGTATTCCTGAATCAATTCCTTAGTTTCAGTTGGCAAACTTTCATCATCACTATTTAAAATTGTATCCCAGATTCCCTGGAATGGCGAATTTTTATTTAAATATTTAGTGATTTCATTGGATTGCAGTTTTCTCACCAATTGTAATAAATTTTGGTCTTCTTCCTTTGCATCATTAGGTATGATAAATTTTTGTGTGTCCACTTTCTCAACCTTTCCCACAAAGGCAGTGCCTTCTTCATTAACTTCACCCTTAATAACACTTAATGATAGGTATGGGTATTCATTGGTGATTTGCTGTATCACTAAACCTAACCTTTCAACTGTTTTTGCAATTTTTTGTTCACTGTTGCCATCTTCTTCTATATCCCAATCATTTGACTTGGGTATTTTTCGCATGGTGGCCACCGAGGTTCCATTTACTTTTTGAATACGATCGTCTAAAACTTTTAAGAAAGGCTTTCCGTCATGATAAGTGAACTCAAACTTATCTTCAATATAGTCGTTCAACGAATAGCCATAAAGTGCTAGTAATTTATTTTTTTCTCTATCCCAATTTCGAATGGTCTCAAAATAGTCGGCACCCTTTAATTGAAATAATAGTAAAACCAATATGGTTTTGTGAATACACAATGGATATTCGGTTTCACTTAAACAATTACAAGAGGTATCAAAAAAACGTTCCTCATTTTTTTGAATAATGATATGATAGTTTTTACCGTTTTCTGTTAACTCAGCAACCACTTTTTCATTCGCACTTTCGATAATATGTGGTCTATTGGATTTCAATAAAGTTTCAGATTGCTCAAAAGTACTTTTTGAACAAAGCATTCTTATCATTTTTAAATCCAATGTTTTTGTTCTTAACTGCGTATGTGTAGTAAGGTAGGAAGCCTGCTTATAGTCTAATAAATTTTTATCTAATAAATCTTGAACATAAAATAAAGCAGCTGCTTTATGCCTACAAACCTCTGATAAATTATATGGACATCCGCATCGCAAGGACAAGGTGGCTGCACTTTTAAAATTTTCAATGGTTACTTTATAATAAGTACTATAACCATCATCCTTTACGCGACAAAATATACTCCCTAATAACGGGTCAAATTTTACCAATTCGATATTTTTAAGCGCAAAAATTTTCTTTCCGCGTCTAATTACCTCCTCGGTTCCGTAGCTATAAATGTGTTTAACTAAATAGGGTAATGCCATAAATTATACAAATTTCCCTTTTGAAAAGGGCAATTTGCAAATGTACGGAATTGCAGGCTATTTTCCCATATTCTTATGCCCCATTAATCAATGCCCCATCTTTAAAAATAGGCAGGCATGGTGCGGTATCTAATGAAACGCAATATTGCATGTCGGCTTCTAGTCCATAAGCAGCTAATCTATGCCAATGTGTTAGGGTTTTTATATATTCCGGCAAATTGTCTTTTTGTTGATTATATAATTGATTTGCCATGAAACTACTATCACAGTGTATCGTAAAATTATCTTTTACAGCTTCTATGACTGCACCTGCAAACAAAGTATCTTCAATATTAAATCGATTCTTCCAACCCGAACATCCTAAAATGACCGGTGCATTTTGTGCTTTTAAATACGCAACAACATTTGACAAATTGGGGAAGGATCCTGTAATAACATCTTTTGCGCCCATTTTTAATGCCATATGTAACAACTTTGTGCCATTCGTTGTGGTAATCACCAAAGTTTTGTTTTCAATAAAGGAACGTGGATATTCCGAGGGAGAATTGCCATAGGCTAATCCTGGTATAATTTTACCATCTCGCTCACCAGCGGTTATACCACCAGTTACCTTACCCATTTCAATACAGGCTTCGGCACTGTCAACAGGAATAATTTTTAGGGCACCATTATATAATGCTGTTGCCATCGTTGAAGTAGCACGAAATACATCAATGATGACAACAATACTATTTTTGATTTCATATAAGTCTAGTAACTGAGGAGTCAATACTGTATGTAAACTTGGTTTATCTGAATTTTGCTTGCTCATACTGCAAAGATACTAAACACATTAACTTTTTAAGACCAATTCTTTTTGTTTTGATAAAATTAAAATCTCATTTAAAACAATTTCAGTACTTACTCTTTTCACACCTAATTTATCGGTGAAGGATTTATTTACTAATCGTCCTTCAATAGCGACCTCAGCTCCTTTCGCTAGATACTTTTCAACATACAATGCTAATTTTGACCATGCAACTAATGTAAACCATTGTGTTTCGTCCAGCCACTCCCCTTTTTGATTTTTATACCTATCATTTACCGCCAATCGAATACTAGCCAATTTTTTATCATCGCCATATTTTTTTATTTCCGGTTCTGCACCCAAGCGCCCAACTAATTGGACTTTGTTTTTAATTGCTTTCATGTTAATATTTTTTATTGAAACACAAAAATGCAATTCATAACCTTATCAAAATGCAGTATTAATACGCATAAAAAAGGGGCCAAGGCCCCTTATAAATTTTTTGTAAAATGAACTTTACAATATTACTTAAATGGAAATTTCACCACCATTGCTTTTACCAAAGTGTTTCTAATATCAATAAATATTTCAGTACCCACTTTTGCGTGCTCAGATGCTACATATCCCATTCCTATTGCTTTTCCTAGGCTAGGTGCTTGTGTTCCTGAAGTGACAGATCCAATTTCATTTCCATGAGCATCCTTAATAATATAATAATGACGAGGTATACCACGATCAATCATTTCGAATCCAACTAATTTTTTAGATACTCCGTTTTCTTTTTGTTCTTTTAAAGCAGCAGCATTTGTAAAGTCTTTGGTGAATTTTGTAATCCAGCCCAAACCTGCTTCCAATGGACTTGTTGTATCATCAATATCGTTACCATATAAACAAAAGCCCATTTCTAATCTCAACGTATCTCTTGCACCTAAGCCAATAGGTTGCAACCCATAAGCAGCACCTGCAACAAATAATGCATCCCAAATTTTATTCGCATTATCATTGATGTCTTCAAAATAAATTTCGACACCACCCGCACCTGTATAACCTGTTGCACTAATTAATACATTATCGATATCCAATAAAGTACCTTTTACAAAACTATAATAAGGGATATTTAAAACATCCATCGAAGTCATTGTTTGTACTATTTTAGTGGCATTCGGACCTTGTACCGCAAGCAAAGCTGTTTTAGCACTTATATTATGCATTTCAACACCTTTCGTATTATGCTTACTTACCCAGTTCCAATCTTTTTCAATGTTAGATGCATTGACCACCAACATGTAAACTTTATTTTTCTCAACACAATACACTAATAAGTCGTCAACGATTCCACCAGTTTCATTTGGAAAACAACTATACTGCGCTTTCCCATTTTCTAAAACAGAAGCATCATTACTGGTTACACGTTGTATTAAATCCAATGCATTTTCACCTTTTAAAACAAACTCTCCCATATGGCTTACATCAAACACACCCGCCTTATTTCGCACTGCCGCATGCTCATCATTAATTCCTGTATAGCTGATAGGCATATTATAGCCTGCGAATGGAGCCATTTTAGCACCCAATGCAATATGTTTATGGATAAACGGCGTATTTAAAATTTCACTCATGGCAATTTGGATTTGTGCAAATATAATCAAAAAGGATGCTAAATAAAACACCCCCTTCTAAGACAGCAAGGGGGCGTTGTTCCAAAAATCAATCAAATAGATACTTCAATAATCAAAAAAGAATAAGGTTAATAAGTAAAGCGATCTAATACCCATTGTAAGTCATTGAATTTAGAAGCAATTTTGCGAATAGAATTTGTCTTGTTCGTATTAGGCAAACTTGTCTTCTTTTCCAATTTCAATCTTTCCTCTTTTAATTTATTTATTTTTTCCTCCAATTCATCGGGTGAATCATTATCCTCTTTATTTATTTCATCCTCTGTTTCGGAATAACCCTCGCGTTTAATTTTTTCTAAACCAGTTGAAGTCATTTTATATTCAACTCCCTTTTCAAAATCATATGACTCTCCATCCCAAGGTTCATTCCATTCATCATACCAATCTTCATCAGAAGAGATACGGTCTATTGTTCCAGTTCTCATTCCTCTATTATTTATTTGAACATTAGTTTGTGACCAGCCCTTATTGGTAATTTTAATACGCTTTCCAACTGGAACTGCAATGGTCATAATAATATGCTGATTTCTGAATTTATCTCGCTTATTAATAGCAATACCTCGATCCAAGTAAACCAAACTATCCTGTTGCGTTAATTCAAAATTAATGCGACTTGCTAATTCATTCGCGTTTTGTAATGATTTCCCATTGCTTAACTTAACCACTTTAACCTCAAAACTATCTGTTTTCGATTGTACGATTCTAATGCGTAAGTTTCTTACAAACACTGTGTCATCGTCTGCAAAACCTTGAAAAGGAGTTATTTGAAACCAACGATCTTCATAATATTTCATTTTTGGAGAAGCAGTCACTTCTAAATAATTCACGGAAGGATTTGTCAATGCAATACTTTGTTCAGTAGGTTGATTATGTTTTGAAAAACTGTTTCCAAGGCTACTGAAAAAATAGAATATGCAAACCCAACCAAAAACCCATAAAGCAATAAAACTTGATCGCACCCAAATATTAGACTTTTTATAGCCAGCAATTTTTCTAATAATAGCAGTTACGATGGCTAAAATTGGAACCCATACAAAAAATAGTATGGTACCAAATGCAGCCCATGATTGAGCGCCATCTTCCAATACAAAACTTTTAAGTGGTAACAATGCTGTGCCAGCGACACCAATTCCAAATAAGGCAGCTAATAATGAAATACCAATAATTGCCAATATAGTGTATACAAATATTTTAATACAAATGGTAACCACTTTACCTATAAAATAAAGAAACCCTTTTCTTTTTTCACCTGATCTATTATTTGTATCAGTAGCATTAGTCTGATCATTTTCGGCATTTTGATTTTCCTGTTTTTTATTATAAAAATCACTTCCCCAACTTTGCGCTCTTTTACTAAAACCTTCCATGTCGTTTTGAATAGTGTTTTTAATACTATTCAAATCCACTTTCTCTCCAACCATTTCTAATTTATCGGCACTGGTTTTTGCTTCAGGCAATACTAACCATAAAACAATATATACAAATACTGCACCTGGACTAAATGTGATGTCTAAGAAATTAGGAAAATCAGGAGCATCCCAAAATTGGAACAAATGCATATGTCTAAAATTTACAACAAAACGTATAAATGGAATCAAGAATAAAACCCTGATAATCCAAACTTGAATTCCAAAATATTTTGCCAAACCAGTACTCACTCCACCAATTATTTTATTATCAATATCTCTAAATAAACGCTTACGAACACCGCCTACTTCTTTAACTGACGAGCTTGGTACTGCTATCCATAAAATTAAATAGCCCAATACATTAACACCAATTAAAAAGAACCAAAGAATTCTCACTATCCAGGGCTCTATGACAAAGTAGTTAGCGATACCACTACAAACACCACCCAATACTTTGTTTTGTTCATCGCGATATAATCTTTTAGGAATATTACCATTTCTATAAAAATTTGAGTTACTATTATCAGCGGCATTTTGATTTCCGTTTTGTTGAGATTGACTTGTGCTTGCTTCAAAACCATCCTGCGCATCGAAATCGGCTGGTCGTCCAATGCTAGAAATTATAGAATCGATGTCTTCTTCGGTAATACAAACCGATCCTTTTTTTAGTTTGTCTTCACACAATTCAGCAACGCGACATTCAATGTCATTGATAATTTCATCGCGACCTTCTTCGTTTGTAAAATAAACACGTAAGGTTTCAATGTATTGTTTTAATATTTCAAAAGCATCTTCTTCAATTGGAAGAATACGACCTTGGAAATTTATATTGATTACTTTTTTCATAAAATTAAATTTGGATTGTTTAAGAAGCCTGACTCGCTTCTTCATTAGCAATTGGGTTATTATTTTGCGTCAATTGATTCACTGAACTTGTCATTTCATTCCAGGTTTTCAATAAAACAGTAAACGCTTTATCACCCTCCTCGGTTAACACAAAATATTTTCTTGGTGGACCACTCACACTCTCAACCCATCTATAATTTAATAAACCTGCATTTTTTAATCGAGTCAATAAAGGATACAAGGTTCCTTCAAGTATATGCAAATTGGCCGTTTTCATTTGTTCGACGATATCACTTGGATAAACCTCGCCTTTTTGAATGATGGACAATATGCAAAACTCCAATACGCCCTTGCGCATTTGACTCTGTGTGTTTTGTATATCCATGATAATTACTTTAGAACACAAAGCTAATAAAATATTTAGTACTATGTATCACACAGTACTAAATATTTTATAGTATTATAAAAAATAAATAGCTAACATACTGTTTTACAATAAGTTAGCTATTTTAATATTTTATGAACGTTTAATTTAAGGTAAGAGCGGTTATAAATAACCATGTACTTTTCCTAACGGAGAGCGTATTTCTTAATAAACGACTAGTTCGTAAAAGTCATCCTCCTGTAGGTATTTGTTGGCTAGATCCTTAATTTGAGCAGGTTGTATTGCCCTCACCGTTTCGATGGTATTATAAAAATATTCCTCCGTTAACCCATTTAAAATATAGGATTTCCATCGGCCAATAATTTGAAAAGGACCATCTAAGTCGCCTAATAAGGAACCTAACATATAATTTTTAACCAAGTTCAATTCATCAATATCCACTAAATCAGTTCTTAAAATGGACATCTCTTTATACACTTCATCAATGGTTGCTCTGCAAACATCTTTACCTGCATCGGTGCTTACTAACCATGCACTTTG
>CANETM010000030.1 GCA_947441205.1 Bacteroidota bacterium
CCATGTACAAAAGAGCTCAAATGGGTTTAGGTTATTTACCACAGGAAGCAAGTGTATTTAGAAAATTGTCAGTGGAAGATAACATTATGGCTATTTTAGAAATGACAAAATTAACAAAGGGTGAGCGTGAGCATAAATTAGGATCTCTTTTAGATGAATTTAATTTACATCATGTGCGACATAATAATGGTGATAGTTTAAGTGGGGGTGAGCGCAGAAGAACTGAAATTGCGCGCGCATTAGCCGTAGATCCAAAATTTATTTTATTAGATGAACCCTTTGCTGGCGTGGATCCTATCGCAGTTGAAGATATTCAATCAGTGGTGGCTAGATTAAAATTAAAAGACATTGGTATTTTAATTACCGACCATAATGTTAATGAAACATTGTCTATTTGTGACAATGCTTATTTATTGATTGAAGGAAAAATATTTAAACATGGCACTGCCGAAGAATTAGCAAATGATGAACAAGTGAGACGTTTATATTTGGGAACCAATTTCGAATTAAAACGCAAGGATTGGATTATTGAAATGGGACAAAAAAGTTAATTATTTAAGCGTATAGCTTATATTGTGATACGCCTATGAAGATTTTTAGCCCTGCATTATCAAGACTCGCTCGACTTCGCTATTGGCGAATTGAACACTGGCTAGCTTCACCGGAAGCGGCTCAACGTGAAGTACTTCAAGATTTAATTACACACGGACAATACACTCAGTTTGGGCGTAAATACCAATTTGCGGATACTTTTAGTATCAGAAAATTTAAGGAAACAGTACCCATTCATGAGTATGAGGACTTAAAGCCCTATATAGATCAAATCATGGCGGGCGAAGAATCGGTATTGTGGAATACGCCCGTTGAATGGTTTGCAAAAAGTAGTGGCACAACCAACGATAAAAGTAAGTTCATACCAATCACCAAGGAAAGCATTCAAGACAATCACTTCCAAGGCGCTAAAGACGTTTTGACTATTTATTATAATGCCTTACCTGATAGTGATTTGTTAACAGGAAAGGGATTAGTGATTGGAGGAAGCCATCAAGTACATCCCATTAAAGATGATATACAGTATGGCGATTTAAGTGCAGTGTTATTACAAAATTCTCCATTTTGGGCCAACTTGATACGAACACCTGAGCTTTCCATTGCACTCATGGATGAGTGGGAAGAAAAAATTGAAAGTCTTGCACAAAGTACGATCAATGAAGATGTAAGTTCCATTGCGGGTGTACCCACTTGGACACTGGTGTTATTAAAAAGAATTTTAGAAATTTCGGGCAAAAAAAATATCAAAGAAGTTTGGCCAAATTTTGAATTATACATTCATGGAGGCGTTTCATTTACACCTTATAAAGAACAGTTTAAAAAAATCATTGGACCTAATTGTAATTATATTGAAATATACAATGCGAGTGAAGGATTTTTTGCAGCACAGGATCGTGTCAAGGAGGAGGGTATGTTATTGTATTTAAATCATGGGATTTTTTATGAATTTATGCCATCGGAGGAATATGGAAAACCAGTTCCTAAAACAATTGGATTAAATAAAGTAGAATTAGGAAAAAACTATGCAATTGTTATAAGTACCAATGGAGGGTTATGGCGTTACTTGGTAGGTGACACGATTCAATTTACAAGTCTTACTCCTTTTAGAATTAAAGTATCGGGTAGATTAAAACAATATATCAATGCCTTTGGGGAAGAAGTAATTGCTGATAACACGGATCAGGCTTTAAGTAAAACTTGTATGGAGTTTGGCGTTAATTTAAGAGAATATACAGCAGCACCTATATATATGTCCGACAAGGGTGCTGGGGCTCATGAGTGGCTAATTGAGTTTGATGAGAATCCAAAAGACATGAATGCCTTTACGATTTCATTAGATAAAAATTTACAAGCACTTAATAGTGACTATGAAGCAAAGAGGCATAAAAGTATTGCATTAGATATGCCCATTATTACTGCTGTAAAAAAAGGATGCTTTCATGAATGGTTAAAACAAAAAGGTAAATTAGGTGGTCAACATAAAGTACCTCGATTGTCCAATGAACGCAAGCTATTAGAAGAAGTAAAACATATTCACCTTGAATCATAAAAAATGATAGAAGTATTAGGATGGACTGCAACAGCAGTGGTAGTGGGATCTTTTGGAATACAGGATGTTAAAAAGTTAAGAATTATCAATAGTACTGGTAGCATTCTTTGGATCATTTATGGTTTTTTAAAACAGGATAATCCTATTATCTTTGTTAATATTAGTATTATATTAATGCATACCTATTGGTATATTAAAAATAGAAAATAATGAAATTATTAGCAGGAAAAGTAGCTATCGTAACGGGTGCAGCTCGAGGAATTGGTGCAGCGATTGCTTTAAAATTAGCGGAACAAGGAGCAGATATTGCATTTACATATGTTAGTGAAAGTAGTGCAGAAAAAGCAAATAGTTTGGTTGCTGAAATTGAAAAGCTGGGTGTAAAAGCAAAAGCATACAAAGCAAATGCAGGTGATTTCGCAGCTTGTGAAACATTGGTAAATGATGTAGTTGCTACTTTTGGTACTGTCGATATTTGCGTAAACAACGCCGGTATATCAAAAGACAATTTATTATTACGTATGACTCCTGAACAATGGGACGATGTAATGGAAACAAACTTAAAAAGTGTGTTTAATATGACCAAGCAGGTGATACGTCCAATGATGAAAGCAAGAAGCGGAACAATTATTAACATGAGCTCCATTATTGGTATACGTGGCAATGCTGGTCAAAGTAGTTATGCAGCTAGTAAGGCGGGTATAATTGGTTTTACAAAATCTATTGCTGCTGAAATAGGCAGTAGAAATATTCGTTGCAATGCTATTGCTCCTGGATTTATTGAAACCGATATGACACATTATTTAAATGAAGGAGAAGCGGGTAAATCGTTTTTAGAAAAGATTCCATTAGGTCGTTTTGGAAAAGCAGAAGAAATTGCGAACACCACTTTATTTTTAGCAAGCGATTTAAGTAGTTATATCACTGGACAAGTAATTAGTGCTTGCGGTGGTTTAAATATATAACAGCGCCATTTTTATTTTACAAATCCATCTACAAAAAAAGGACCCAAAATTTTGGGTCCTTTTTTATATTAAATTTTAGCGTGAATTAACTGTGCCGGCTAAATTCTTGCATCAATTTCTTTTTTCAAATCAGCATAAATACTTTCTACAGTTCCCTCTCCTTTTACATTAACTACTTTATTAAATTGTGCATAGTAAGTAGCAACGGCGGTCGTTTTATCATGATACTCTTGAATTCTCGCTCTAATAATTGTTTCATTCGTATCGTCACTTCTACCCGAAGTAGCTCCTCTTCCTAATAATCTTTTTACCAATTCCTCTTCAGATACTTCTAATGCAAGTACTACATTAATTTCGGTACCTTTTTGTTGTAACAATGCATCTAATGCAATACACTGTGCGGTGGTACGCGGAAATCCATCAAATAAAAAACCTTTTGCTTCAGGATGTGCATTCATAAAATTATCAACCATGCCTATCACCACCTCATCCGGGACCAACTGCCCTGCGTCCATAAAAGTTTTAGCCTTTAATCCCAATGGAGTTGAATTGGTAATTTCTGATCTTAATAAATTGCCCGTTGATAAATGCTGCAGTCCATTGGCGGCAATAATATTTTCACTTTGGGTTCCTTTGCCGCTTCCTGGAGGGCCAAATAAGATTAAATTAAACATAGTGAGGAGTTGGATTCAAAGATACTGAACTCACTTAAATTTATATTGAAACAAGTAAACAAAATCTGAACAATTATACTGAATACTTGTTAGTATTTTTGTAACACAACAATGTTTATGATAAAACTACTTTGTTTATTGACCTTAATCAGTTTTTCGGCATGTGCACAAAGCCCGACAAAACAAAAAACTAACGCCGTTATGGAAAAGAATAACCCATACTATAACCCCAACAGAAAAGATGCTGTTGTCATTACTGATGATGTTTGGAAAAACATTTTAAGTCCCGAAGTATATCAAATTGCAAGACAAAAAGGAACCGAAAGGCCTTTTACCAGTGCCTTTGAAAACAGTAAAGAAGTGGGCACTTTTCATTGTGCAGCCTGTGGCAATGCTTTATTCAAAAGCACGGCTAAATTTGAAAGTGGTTGTGGATGGCCAAGTTTTTTTGAACCCATCACTAAAGACGCGCTTATATACATACCTGACAATACCCATGGAATGCAGCGCACCGAAGTTGAATGCGGTAAGTGTAAGGGGCACTTAGGCCATGTATTTGAAGATGGGCCCCCTCCTACAGGATTAAGATACTGCATTAATGGGGTCGTCCTCACTATAGAAAAGTGAAAAGGTAGTGTTTAAATATATTCATTAATTTAGTGGGCAATGGAACAAAAGTCGGTTTGTATTGCTCCGCTTGATTGGGGACTAGGTCATGCAACAAGGTGCATTACCTTAATTCGTGCACTTGAATCCCTGCAATACAAAATATACATTGCCACCGAGGGTAAGCATGAGGCGATTTTAAAAGAAGCTTTTCCAACTGCAACATTTTTGAAATTAAAGGGCTATCGAATTTGGTATACCAAACAAAGGGCTTTATTAATTCCGGGTATCATTTTACAAATACCAAAAATTATTAGTGCGGTTTTCGGTGAATACAAATGGTTAAAAAAAGCAGCCAATAAATATCATTTTGATTTAGTTATTTCAGATAATCGATTTGGGGTTTTTCATCAAAAAATAAAAAGTGTTTTCATTACACACCAACTTGAATTACAAACTCCATTTAGTTGGAGCACTCGCTTAAATCAACTCATAACATATGGCATTCTTAAAAATTATGCTGCATGCTGGGTTGCTGATATGCAGCCTCCTCACAACCTTTCAGGGGTATTAGCAAATCCAAAATATAAACCTAGTATTCCCATTTGGTATATGAATTGTTTGTCACGTTTACATGTAGATCAACCAACTAGTGAGGAGCAAGAAAAATTAGAAACAAATGAATTTTTAGGAATTGTATCTGGACCAGAGCCACAAAGAACCTTACTTGAAAATATTTTTTGGGAACAGGGAAATGATATGGGCGCTCCATTTGTAGTGGTAGCAGGACTTCCGGACAATAAAGACTATCACAAGAAAAGTAAAACGGGTAACTTATATCCACATTTAAATGGAAAAAGTTTAGCAGAAGAAATTAAACAAGCAAAATATATTATTTGCAGAGGCGGTTATACTACGCTCATGGAACTGATTCCTTTTAATAAAAAATTAATTTTAGTACCAACGCCTGGACAAACTGAGCAAGAATATTTAGCACAATATTGGCAAGATAAAAATTGGGCCATCACTTTTTCACAAAATGAATTCAATTTAAAAACGGCAATTGGAAAAGCAAGTCAGTTTAGTTATCAAACACCTCCCTTTATTGAATTTAGTGCTGATGCTTTAGCGCTTGAACTAAAGCGATTATCTTTATAATATGGCTATACAAAAAAATACTATTGTAGACTTTATTAATAGCGAACCCAACTATTTATTATTAGATGTAAGAAGTCCTGCCGAATTTGAACACGCACATATTCCTGGTGCATATTCTGTTCCTTTATTTGACAACGAACAAAGAGCCATTGTGGGTACGACCTATAAAAAACAAAGCAGGGAAGATGCCATTAAAATAGCACTACCCTTTTTTGGAAGCAAAATGAAAGAAATGGTGGAGAGGGTTGAAAAACTAAGTAAGGAATATCAAAAAATACATGCTACCAAACCAGTAATTTTTGTGCACTGTTGGAGAGGTGGCATGCGAAGTGCAGCGGTAGCATGGCTATTAGACTTATATGGTTTTAAAGTAATTCAATTACAAGGTGGTTATAAAGCATATCGCAACTGGGCAATTGATCAATTTACTCAAACATATCAATTAATTGTATTAGGTGGATATACGGGTTCTGGAAAAACAGAAACACTAAAAGCATTGGCTGCAAATGGAAAAACATTTATTGATTTAGAGGGTCTTGCAAAACATAAAGGCTCCTCCTTTGGTGCACTTGGTCAAGAAGCACAACCTTCACAAGAAATGTTTGAAAATTTATTAGCACAAGCATTGTATCAAGAAAATAAAAAGGGGTTCCCCATTTGGTTAGAAGACGAAAGTCAACGAATTGGAACGGTAATGATTCCAGGTATTTTGTTCAAACAACTTAGAGCAAGTACCTGCTACTTTTTAAATATTCCTTTTGAAAGCAGATTAGATTTTATTGTAAATAATTATGGCGGGTTTGATAAGGCTTCATTAATAGATGCAACCAAAAGAATTGAAAAAAGATTAGGAGGATTAGAAACCAAAAATGCAATTCAATATTTGCAGGAAGGGTCTACAAAACAGGCATTTGAAATTTTATTAAAATACTATGATAAATGGTATGATAAAAATTTAAAGCCAGGTACAGAACCAACGCTAAATTTAATTAAAATTGAAGCGAATTTTGTAAATGCACATGTTAATGCTGAATTATTAATGGGCTTCATTAAGTAACTTTATAGTATGCAAAAAATATTAGCTTGGTGGATTTTTACGGTTAGGGGTTGGAAAATAGAGGGCAGTTTTCCTCTTGATATTAAAAAGTCAATTGTAGTTGTTGCGCCCCATACCCATTTTGTAGACTTTTTCATCGGACTTGCTATTAGAAAAAAAATGCATATGGATTTTGTTCATTTTTTAGGCAAAAAAGAGCTTTTTTGGGGCATTTTTGGGGTTATTTTGAGAAAATTGGGTGGTTTTCCCGTTGAAAGAGGTAAAAACCTAAATCAGGTGGATGAGGTAGTTAAGCTGTATAATGAGCATGATATCTTTCATATTGCCATATCTCCAGAGGGTACCAGAAAAAAAGTGAGTAGATTAAAATCGGGTTTTTATCATATTTCAAAAAATGCAAACATTCCCATTATTTTAGTCGGATTAGATTTTGGCAACAAGAGAGTGTTATTTAGTGCTCCTTTTTATACTACCGATAACGAGAAATTAGATAAACAAAAAATCGTCAAATTTTTTAAAGGAATCGAAGGATTTGTACCTAATAACAGTATAACGGAAGACATTGAAGGTTAAAATCGTATTAAATTTCAAATATTTGTTTTGAAAGGCTGTCTGATATTAGTATTTTTGTATGAGCCTAGTAGAGGGCAATTTTATTAAAATAAAAATAAATAGTATGAAAAGTAAAGTTTTTTTAGCGCTTGCGATGTTAAGTATTGGTGCATTTTCTTGCGTAAGTCCTAAGAAATTACAAGAAAGCGAATCAAAAGTTGCACAATTAAATGGTGCATATGCTGAATTGCAATCAAAATTACGTGAAACTGAAGATGCTTTAAACAAAAGCAAATCAGATGTTGAAAAAGCTAATGACAAAACAAGATCTGCTCAGTCTTCAATTGATGATTTAAACAAGCAAATTGATTTCTTAAAATCAAATAACAATGTTGTTTTAAGTCAATTAAAAGATTTATCGGTTGTAACAGGTGCGCAAGCTGAAAGCATTAAAAAATCATTGGACAATATTGGTGCAAAGGATTTATATATTCAAGGTTTACAAAGTTCAATGGCTCGCAAGGATTCAATCAATATGAATTTAGTGATGAACTTGAAAGGTGCAATTGGTGACTTAAGTGATAGCGACATCGATGTAAAAGTGGATAAGGGTGTAGTTTATGTTGACATTTCTGATAAATTATTATTCAAAAGCGGAAGCTTTACAGTAACTGATAAAGCAAAAGTTGTTTTAGGTAAAGTTGCTAAAGTATTGGCCGCTCAACCTGATATTGAATTTATGGTTGAAGGTCATACTGATTCTAAACAATTATCTGGAAACAATGCATTGTTAGAAGACAACTGGGATTTATCAGTTAAGCGTGCTACTACAATTGTGCGCGTATTACAAGAAACTTATGGTTTAGACCCTAAGCGTATGACTGCAGCTGGAAGATCTGAATATATTCCATTAGCAAGCAATGATACAGAAGATAGCAGAGCAAAAAACAGACGTACAAGAATTGTGATCTTACCTCAATTAGATCAGTTCTTCAAATTATTAGAAAAAAAGTAAACCTTTTTATTTTTTATAAAACCCCACCCATCAACTGGTGGGGTTTTTTTGTTTAGGTGTTTTTCGTACATCAGATGCTCTCGCATCTTCTCCCCATAAACGAGGGTGCCAATTTTATTTTTACTCGTTTTTAGTTTTCCACTATTATATAAATGCTACCAACTAGGCTTATCTTCGCTCAATGCAACAAGCGTATTTAAACGGACTAAACGAACCACAAAAAGAAGCAGTGATACACATGAATGGTCCGCTCATGATTATAGCTGGCGCTGGAAGTGGAAAAACAAAAGTATTAACTTCCCGAATTGCTCACTTAATGTTTAGCGGCGTTGACTCCTTTAATATTTTAGCATTAACATTTACCAATAAGGCTGCTGCAGAAATGAAAGAGCGTGTTGAAAAAGCACTTGGTAATACGGAAGCTAGAAATTTATATATAGGAACATTCCATAGTGTATTCGCGCGAATTTTAAGAGCCGAGGCTGCAAAATTAGGATACCCTCAAAGCTTTACCATTTATGATTCAGATGATTCTAAGTCGGTTTTAAAACAAGTCATTAACGACATGGGCTTAGACGATAAATTATATAAGCCCAATATTGTTTTAAATAGAATATCAAGTGCAAAAAATGCATTGGTAGGGCCGGCTGAGTATGCAATGGATAATTTTTTGAAACAAGAAGATGCAAGATCTAATCGTCCTCAAATAGCAGAGATTTACGCAAGTTATGTTGCCCGTTGTTTTAAAAGCGGCGCCATGGATTTTGATGATTTGCTTTTTAAAATGCATGAATTATTGCGTGACTTTCCCGAAGTACTTCATAAATACCAACATAAGTTTAAATACATTTTAATTGATGAGTATCAGGATACCAATCCGGTACAATATCAAATTGCAAAATTATTGGCTGCCGTTCACGAAAATTTATGTGTGGTGGGTGATGATGCACAAAGCATTTATAGCTTTAGAGGTGCAACAATTGAAAACATATTACAGTTTCAAAAAGACTATGATGATGTTAAATTGGTTAAACTAGAACAAAACTATCGAAGCAGTAAATCCATTATTGAAGTAGCTAATTGTGTGATTAAAAATAATAAAGGACAAATTCCAAAAGAGTTATGGACCGACAATGATGAAGGAGATAAAATTAAGTTGGTGCGTACCATGACGGATAATGAAGAGGGTAAGTTTGTTGCAGATGCCATTCAAGAAAATAAATTAAGAAATCATTTTTACAATAAAGATTTTGCGATTTTATATCGTACCAACGCACAATCAAGATCATTTGAGGAAAGTTTGAGAAGAATGGGTATTGCTTATAAAATATATGGTGGCCTCAGTTTCTATCAAAGAAAAGAAGTTAAAGATTTTATTGCATACTTAAGGCTCATTGCGAATACAAAAGATGAAGAGGCATTAAAAAGAATTATTAATTATCCAGTTCGCGGTATTGGTAAAACTACGGTTGAAAAGTGTTTAGTAATTGCCGGTGAACAAAATATTACTTTTTTTGAGGTACTTGAAAAAGCGAAGGGATTTGGTTTTAAAGCTGGAACGCTTGGTGCAATTGAAGATTTTGTTACGATGATTAAATATTTTCAAAATCAATTAACAAAACACAATGCATCTGATGTTGCTGTTCAAGTTGGAAAGCACACGAATATTGTTAAAGAATTATTTAATGATAAAAGTACCGAAGGATTAGCGCGTTATGAAAACGTTCAGGAATTATTAAACTCAATTAAAGAATGGACCGAAAGTCCAAGTAATGATGATGGTGAATTGGGTGATAAAAGTTTAGGATCCTATTTACAACAAATTACTTTAATAACTGACGCAGATAATGATAACAACAATGAAGACACAGTAAAATTAATGACCGTGCATGCGGCGAAGGGCTTGGAATTTGATTGTGTGTTTGTGGTAGGTTTAGAAGAAACTTTATTCCCCAGCGGAATGAGTATTAATACAAGAGAAGAGCTAGAGGAGGAAAGGCGCCTATTTTATGTAGCGGTAACAAGAGCCAAAAAACATTTATGGTTAAGTTATGCTAATTCAAGATATCGATTTGGACAATTAGTTCAAAACGACCCAAGCAGATTTATTGATGAGATGCCGGAAGAAAAATTAGATAAATCAAGTGCCGGTGGTGGTGCGCGTAACCAAAGCGCTGGTTGGGGTACCGCTTATGATCGTATGCAAGGCGGAAACAATAAAGGTTGGCAAGAGCAACTTACTAGCAAACCCGCAGGAGCTAGTTCAACAAGCGGAGCGAATAACAATCCTAGCAAACCAAGCTATATGCCTGTTGTTCCACCAAGTACACTTAATAAAAATCATATCCCGTCGGTTAATTTTACAGCTGCCGACCCATCTCAATTGGAGGCAGGGATGAAAGTTGAACATCAAAAGTTTGGATTTGGGGTCATCAAAGAAATTGAAGGGTCTGCTCACAATCCTATTGCCTTAATTCTTTTTGACAAAAACGGGGAAAAGAAAATTATGCTGAATTATGCCAAACTCAGCATAGTTCCATAGTTATCAATATGATCGCCTCCAACTGATTTTCCGATTTTTAGCTTTTCGATATCGGAAAAATAAAGCCAACTTAAGTATCCATTGTCCGTGGGCCTCAATTTTTGGTTATTTTTGTACTCTAGAATAAATTTATTTTTATGATTACTACAGGAAACGCTATTGTTAGCATCTATACCGAAATGACGCCCAATCCAGAAACAATGAAGTTTGTTGCTAACAAACTATTATACCCTGGAAAAAGTATTGATATTGCTGATGAAAGCATTGCGGGTCCATCACCTTTAGCTAAGGAATTATTTAGCTTTCCATTTATTAAAAGTGTATTTATTGCTAGTAATTTTATTACAATTACTAAAAGTGCTGATACAGATGATTGGCAGGATGTTATTCCTACGATCAAAACATTTTTAAAAGAATATTTAGAAAATGGAGGTGTTGTAGTGAATGAAGAAGAGGTTGCAAAAATTAAACAAGAAGCGACCAATACGGTTCATGCTGATGATGACGATGTTGTAAAGCGTGTGAAAGAATTATTAGAAAATTATGTAAAGCCTGCTGTTGAAATGGACGGTGGGGCTATTCAATTTAAAAGTTATAATGATGGTATTGTAAACCTAATGCTACAGGGTTCTTGTAGCGGTTGTCCATCAAGTATGGTTACATTAAAGGCTGGTATTGAAGGTATGATGAAGCGTATGATACCAGAAGTTAAAGAAGTGGTAGC
>CANETM010000031.1 GCA_947441205.1 Bacteroidota bacterium
ATATCTTTCTCATTTTTTTGAAATTTCTTCATTTTTTAGAATTTGCTTTTCTATTTATAATGGAATGATGAAGTTAGTTTATTTTGTAATATAATTTATGGTGTAAAAACTTAAATTAACCAACCCAGCCTTCTCGGTCTAAACTTCTGTATTGAATAGCTTCTGCTAAGTGCTCTGATTTAATATCAATACAGTTGGCAAGGTCGGCAATTGTCCTACTTACTTTTAATATTCTGTCATATGCACGGGCGGAAAGATTCAATTTTTCCATCGCAGTTTTTATTAGGTTTTGACTTGCTGCATTAATTATACAAAACTCTTTAATCATTTTGCTACTCATTTGTGTATTTGAATATACGCCATCATATTCCCTAAATCTTTCTGCTTGAATTTTTCTAGCTTTTACTACTCTTTCAAGTATACATTCACTTTTTTCAAAAAGTTGTGTTGATGATAATTCAGTAAAATTTACTGGGCTTACTTCCACATGTAAATCAATCCGGTCAAGTAAAGGGCCGGATATTTTATGTATGTATTTTTGTATCGCTGTTAAACTGCATACACAATGTTTAGTAGGATGATTAAAATACCCGCAAGGGCAGGGGTTCATGGAAGCAATTAGCATAAAATTAGAAGGGTAATTTAGATTCATTTTGGACCTTGAGATAGCAACGACACCATCTTCCATGGGTTGTCTTAATACTTCAATTACACTTCGCTTAAATTCAGGAAGCTCATCTAAAAAAAGTACACCATTATGAGCTAATGAAATTTCGCCTGGTTGTGGATAGCTTCCGCCGCCGACCATTCCTACAGCTGATATGGTATGATGTGGCTGTCTAAATGGACGGTTGTATAGTAGTTTATTCATGAGTGTACCTTTGTTGGTTACACTATAAATTTGAGTTGTTTCAATTGCTTCCAATTTATCCAGCGTTGGTAAGATGGAAACAATACTTTTTGCAAGCATTGTTTTGCCAGCCCCTGGAGGGCCAATCATTATTAAATTATGTCCACCAGCACTAGCTATTTCCAATGCACGCTTTGCATGAAATTGCCCTTTTATATCTTCTAATTTTGGTAAGTTGTTGTTTGTTATTTGTGTTTCCAAATTTTTTGCTTGATATGTACTTTCTTTTAACATTAAACTACCTGCTTTTAAAAACTGCACCACTTCGCTTAATTGACTAAAACCAAAAATGGGAATTCCTTCAATAATGGATGCTTCTTGTACATTTTCAATAGGTAGTATTAATGCCAAATGCCCTAAAGACTTTGCTTTTATAGCCATAGCGATTGCTCCTTTAATGGGATACAGTAATCCATCCAAACCCAGTTCACCCATGATTAATACTTGATCTAAAGGGATAATCGATGTAAGTTGTTCCGAGGCTGCAATCAGCCCAATGGCAATTGGCAAATCAAAAGCAGCACCAGTTTTTTTGAGATCGGCTGGGGAAAGATTCACCAATATTTTAGTCCTAGGCATGTGAAAACCATTCGCCTTAATGGCGCTTTCGGTTCGGTCTAAACTTTCTTTAATAGTATTATCCGGAAGGCCTACAATATGGTAGCCCTGACCCATGCTAACATTAATTTCAATAGTAATAATAATGGCCTCAATACCTAATAAGGCACTACCTTTTAATTTTACGAGCATTTTGTTTTGCTCAAAAAATAACAATAATAATGACTATGGAATGGCGTAATAATACGCTCTTACAATCCTAAATATTATCAAATAAATCCACTACGCCTTCTCTTTCCAAAATTAAATAACCAATTCTATCTTGACTTACACCTTTTGTGAGTTGGTATTTAAAATTGAGGTTTTTTTCAATAACCTGGGTTTCAAAGTAACTAAATTGAATGTTATTATATTGAGAAATTTGGTCACTTATTTCATATAAATGAGTAGACAGAATAAATACACTGCTTCGAATTTTTTGCAAACCTTCAATTACTTTGATACTGCATTTCATGGCGTCTAAAATATTGGTTCCTTTAAATAGTTCATCGATAAGTACACAGTTCTTTTTCCCGTCATTAATTTTTAGTACTGTATTTTTTATTCTTTGAACTTCATTAAAAAAGTAACTTTCTCCTTTTACGATATTGTCTGCAATATTTAAATTGGTGATAAGGCCATCCATCACCGTAAGTTTTATATTTTTTGCAGGGGCACCCATTCCAATGTGAGAAAGATAAACTACTATACCAATGGTTTTAATAAACGTACTTTTCCCTGCCATATTTGCGCCTGTCAAGAATAAAAAGTTTTGTTCAGGAGATAAGGTCAAAGTATTGCCAATTGCATTAATTACAAGAGGGTGTATAGCCTGTTCAACCGATAAATATGGCTTTGTATCATCTATCCAATTCGGAAAAGTAAAATGGTAGTTAGTATGCGCCTTTGATAAGCTATACAATGCGTCTAATTCATAAAAATGATCCAATAAGTTTCTTGTTTGTTGCTTGTATCTATATAAAAAAAAGTATCCAAGACTTAATATTTCTTGAGGGTTAGTTATTTTATGATAATCATTTAAGCAGTGTAGTTCCGGGTGCTCAACTAATTTTTTTATTCGTTGAACTAATTTTTCAATGACAGGATTTTCATTTTCTTTTTCAAATACACGAACCCATTCTTTTAAACCTTGAACAAAAATTACCAAATGTTCAACTGAGTATTTAATCAATGAATAGTCGGCCTTATTCCAAAACAAATACCAATAGGCGCCAGGCAAACTAATTTGTATTGGAATAGTTTTAAAACTAGTCTCGAAAAATTTTTCAATGACAAGGCATGTTCCATTGGTAATTTTCATCGCATCGACAAATTCAACATTTTTTATCAAAATTGCTAATGCCTGCTGTCTTTCACTAATGTTTAAGATGGATCCTAGAGGATTATGTAAGTATATATCTAATTGATCCTTTCCGCCATTTGATTTACAAAAATTTAAATGATTGGCTAATCCAGGGTGCTCCTCATTATCAAACAAGCCAATATCCTGCAATGTAATTTTATCAACTTGCATAGAAAATTTTTTGCATTAATGCTAATCTCGCATGAATTGAAGTCGAGCACCTTTATTGGATTCATTAAAATTGCCTAAATGGTAGGCCAAGTGACCGTTTACAAAAGTACTATTTATTTGATAAGGGAAAACCGTTCCTTCTAATGGACTCCATCCACATTTGTATAAAATGTTTTGTTTTGAAACGGTATATGGACTTTCATTGATTAAAACCAAGTCAGCGTGGTATCCTTCTCTTATAAATCCACGATCTTTTATTTGAAAACAAGTGGCTACAGCGTGACTCATTTTTTCAACCATTTTTTCCATACTCAATTTGCCTTCATGAACATACTTCAACATAAGCATTAGGGAGTGTTGCACTAAAGGCAAGCCAGCATGTGCATGAATATAGGCTTCTTGTTTTTCCTCCCAAGTATGAGGGGCATGATCTGTAGCGATGACATCCAAGCGGTCGTCTAATAATCCTTCCCATAATGCTTTTTTATTTTCAGGAGCTTTAATGGCAGGATTACATTTTATTAAGTTTCCTAAGGTTGCATAGTCATCGGCTGTAAAGTGTAAATGATGCACACAAACTTCCGAGGTTATGCGTTTGTCTTTTAAGGGACGAAGATTAGAGAATAATTGTAATTCTTTTGCAGTACTGATGTGCAATATATGTAGCCTTGTATCAAATTTTTGTGCTAATTGAATGGCCTTCCATGAGGACTCAAAGCAGGCCTCTTCATTCCTTATGATGGGATGGTCCGACGGCTCTAAATTTGCTTTTATTGCTTCTAGCGCAGCTTTATTTTTTTTAATGATACTCTCTTCCTCGCAATGTGTTGCAATCAATAATTCTGATTGGCTAAAAATATTTTCTAATACGATTGGATTGTCCACCAACAAATTTCCTGTGGAGGAACCCATGAAAATTTTAATACCACACACGTCGTTTTTTTTAGCGTTGGTTTTTAAAACCTCTTCAATATTTTCTTGAGAAGTTCCCATGAAAAAAGAATAATTCGCCAAAGAAGTTTCCGCTCCAATACTGTATTTGGCCTCCAATAACTCCTGTGTAAATGCTGGAGGGTTGGTATTGGGCATTTCCATAAAACTAGTTACACCACCTGCTACTGCTGCTTTTGCTTCCGTATAAATATTTGCCTTATGTGTTAATCCTGGTTCTCTAAAATGAACTTGGTCGTCAATGGCGCCTGGAAGTAGGTATTGGCCTTCCCCATTTATTTCCTGCACATTTAAATTTGTACTAATGCTAGCAGCAATTTTTTCAATCCTTCCATTTGTTATTAATACGTCTCCGTTAATACAAGTACCCTCGTTAACAATTTTTGTATTTTTAATTAAATAGCCCTGCATATTTTTAGTTCTCAATAAGAATGGTGAAATAAATAAAATTGGAGGTGATTTTATCTAAACTTGTTACAAGTGGGAATTTAGGTTCACTTATTTTTCTTAAATCTCTTAAGCCATAACTAAATTTAACTTCTGGAGAAATTGTTGCATATCGCAAATAAAAACTGGTACCAACACCAATTTCAAAAGCCATGTCGGTGCCTTTTATAACATTGGTATATGATTGATTTGTGTTTATAGTTGCTGCTTTTTCAGATCCTAAATCAAATCCAAATTTTACACCTGTAATAAGATAATGTCTCATAATATCAGGGTACCTAAAAGCACTGTATCTATCTGATTGGATTTTCAAAGCAATAGGCACATCAATGATGACCGATGGAATTGAATAAACTTTTGTACCTGTATCCTTATATGAAAGTGTTGTATAGGAAAAAGTGTTTCTATTACCTGATATCAATAATGTCGGGTTTGCCCTAAGCAAAAAATGTTTACTTAGTTTAAGTGTGCCCGTCAAACCTAAATTGATATACATGGTTTGTATTGGCTTAATGATGTTAGCTGCTCCTGAAGGGGGAACTAAAAAATTGGCATTTCTAGTAAAGGATAAAAAACTATTACTCATACCTAAACTCATACCAAGGTAGTAGGGTAGGTCGTCATGATCAGGTTGGAATACCTCATCATATTGTGAAAATGCATTAGTTGAAAATCCAACTATTGCAATTAGTAATATTATTTTTTTCCGCAATAAATACTGCATATTCCTAAACTTAGTTTTTGTTGAGTTACTTGTTGAAACCCAACTTTCTCAAAAATAGTCAAAAAGGCGCTTCCTTCGGGAAAAGCAATCACACTTTTATTCAAGTAAGCGTATGCTTCCTTGTTCCCTGAGAAGATTTTGCCTATTGTAGGGGTAATCCAGTTCATATAAAGGCTGTAAATGGGCTTAAATAGCTTATTTGTAGGTTGTGAAAATTCTAAAATTACCAACTTGCTATCTGGCTTAAGTACCCTGTAAATTTCTTGAAGGCCTTTTTCCAAGTCAGCGAAATTTCGAACCCCAAATGCAACCATTGCCCCATCGAATAAAGCATCTTCAAATGGAATATCGGTGCTATCCCCCAATACTAATTCAATTTTATTGGAAAGTCCCTTTTGTTCAATTTTGATTCTTCCATATTGCATCATGCCCTCTGAAATATCCATTCCAGTTATTTTCTCGGGGTGAATGCGTTTTTGGGCCATTAATGCCATATCAGCAGTACCTGTTGCAATATCCAATAAATGATGAAGTGGCTTGTTTCCAAATTTAGAAATTGCTTCTTTTCTCCAGCCTTGGTCAATGCCTAAACTTAAAAATCGGTTTAAGAAATCATACCTTTTTGCAATGGAGTTAAACATACTTGCAACCTGATCTTTCTTTCCTGCTTCGCTCCCCGAATAGGGAACAATTTTATCGTGTGCGAATTGGCTCATACTACAAAGATATTGATTTTGTGGGTTATCTTCGTATCACATGAGAGCTAGGATTTATAAATCTACAGGAAGTTGGTACTCCGTAAAATCGGAGGAGGGAATGTTTTATCAAGCGCGCATTAAAGGGGTGATAAAATTAGACAATCGTACCTCTACAAACCCCATTGCTGTTGGTGACTGGGTTGAATGTGAGACTGAAATGGATCAGCCAACCATCATGATTTCTGACATATTAGATAGGGATAATTATGTAGCAAGACGGTCTCCTCACAATAAAAGACAACAGCATATAATTGCTTCCAATTTGGATCAGTCCATTTTGCTTGCAACCCTTAAATCACCCAAAACATCGCAGGGTTTTATTGATCGTTTTTTAATTTCTTGCGAAGCATTTCATATACCAGCTATTATCGTATTTAATAAGTCAGATATATACGGAGATAAAGAAATGGCTATTTATGAGATGATGAAATCAATGTATGAGACAATTGGCTATCAAGTATTTTTAATTAGTATTGAAAAAGAAAAAGGGTTGGATGCAATTAAAAATTTGTTGATTGATAAAACGACTTTAGTCAGTGGACATAGTGGTGTTGGAAAATCATCTTTTATCAATTATTTATTTCCAGAATTAGCCATTGATACGCAGGAAGTAAGCGAATGGAGTGGGAAAGGGATGCACACAACTACTTTCGCTCAAATGTATGACTTACCAAATGGCGGATCGGTAATTGATACACCAGGTATGCGTGAATTAGGTTTGGTAAATTTAGAAAAAGAAGAATTAGCACAATATTTTCCAGAGATGCGCGAAAAAATGAGCGGCTGCCAGTTTAATAATTGTCAACATATTAATGAACCTGGGTGTGCTGTGAAAGCTGCTGTAGAAAAGGGTTTGATAACTGAAGCCCGTTTTTTTAGCTATGTCGATTTATGGCACGGAATAGAGACTTACAAATACTAATATCCTTATGCTTTATTCTTTTTAAAAGTATAGCTTACTTTTTAGGAGATTCATTCGCGTGCTCAAACCAACTAGCATATTTTACATAATTATTGGATATACGATTAATCTCTCCATTAATTAATTCTTCACTCACCGCTTTTACTTTTTTAGCCGGCACTCCTGCATAAATACTTCCTGCTTCCACAATGGTACCTTCCAACACTACTGCACCTGCTGCAATGATGGAATTAGAATTAACCACACAGCCGTCCATTACAATACTTCCCATGCCAATTAATACATTGTCGTGAATGGTACAACCATGTACCATAGCATTATGCCCAATAGAAACATTATTGCCGATTTGGGTAGGGTATTTTAAATAGGTACAATGTATAATAGCACCATCCTGTACATTTACTTTATTACCCATTTTAATATAATGAACATCTCCTCTAATAACTGCATTAAACCAAACTGAGCATTCATTTCCCATGATGACATCACCTACGATGGTTGCATTGGGTGCTACAAAACAATTTTCCCCAAATTGAGGTTCTTTTCCTTGAACTGTTAGTATGGTTGCCATAAAAATGCGACTTTTGTACTGCAATTTACCTTTAATGTCAAGAATAAACAATAGACAACTTTTTTTTCAGCACTTAGCTCAAACCTCCGATAAACCAATTGGTATTGAAGTGGCATCGGCAAATGGAGTTTATATAAAGGATATTGATGGGAAGGAATTTATGGACATGATAGCTGGTTTTAGTGTATGTAATATTGGGCATAGTCATCCAGCTGTGATTAAAGCAATACAGGAGCAGGTTGAAAAATACATGCACGTTATTGTTTATGGTGAATTTGTTCAAGCACCTCAAGTTCAATATGCAAAAGCTATTACGCAGTTATTACCTCAAAATTTACAATCGGTATATTTTACCAATAGTGGAGCCGAAGCAACCGAAGGCGCTATGAAATTGGCGAAGCGAGTTACAGGTCGCACTAAAATGGTTGCTTTTGAAGGAGCTTATCATGGCAGTACGCAGGGTGCTTTGAGTGTAATGGGTGATGAATATTTTAAAAATGCATTTAGACCTTTGCTTCCTGATATCTTGCATTTACGTTATAATCATATTGAAGATATTGAATTGATTAATGATACAGTGGCTTGCGTATTGGTAGAATTGGTGCAAGCAGAAACAGGTATTACACCAGCCAATAAAGAATGGATTTTAGCATTAAAAAAGAAATGTGAATCGCATTGTATTTTATTAATTGTGGATGAAATTCAATCAGGTTTTGGACGAACAGGATCCTTATTTGCATTTCAACAATATGGCATAAGCCCCGATGTTTTATTAGTCGGTAAAGCACTTGGAGGCGGACTTCCTTTAGGCGCGTTTATTACGGATACAAGAATGATGGGAACATTAACGCATAACCCTGTATTAGGTCATATCACTACCTTTGGAGGCAATCCAGTTGCTTGCGCAGCTGGATTGGCCGCACTTAATATTTTACAAAATAGTGGATGGATAGAGGCGGTGAAAGAAAAAGAAAATTATTTAGTTACACATTTACATCATCCCGCCATTTTACATCGAAATCATATGGGTTTGTGGATGTCTCTGCAATTTGAATCGGCGGCGGTAACAAAAAAAATTGCAGCAGCTTGTATTGAAAATGGGATTATTACTGATTGGTTTTTATTTGCAGAAGATCGTATTCGTATCGCACCACCACTTAGTATAACCATTGATGAATTAATTATTGCAATTGAAAAAATTATTGCAAGTATCAATCAAGTGATTGGTGAAAAAAATATTTAAGTAAAATTTACTGATAATCAGCAATCCCCAGTTCTACAATACTGACGGTAAAGTGCTTCGTATTGTGGAATGATATTGTCAATGTCAAATTTCTTTGCTTGTTTTAAAGCATGCTTTTTAAAACTTGTCAATTTTTCTTCATCCTTTAATAAAGCAATTGCTTTTTCACTCATCAGGGCTACATCTCCTACATTCGCTGTATATCCGGTTACTCCATCAATATTTACCTCGCTTAAACCTCCAGCGTTTGAACTAATTACGACAGTACTAGCAGCCATGGCTTCCAAAGCGGCTAATCCGAAACTTTCATATTCCGATGGGAGTAAAAAAATATCACTAACCGCTAATATTTCTTCCATTTGTTCCTGCTTTCCTAAAAAACGAACATCCGCTTCAATTCCATATTGCCTAGCTAAGTCTTCGGCAACTGGACGTTCTGGCCCATCACCCACCATTAATAATTTTGATGGTAGTGCAGCATGAATATTTTTAAATATTTCCATTACATCATCAATCCTTTTAATTTTTCTAAAGTTAGATGCGTGCACAATTATTTTTTCTCCATTAGGCGCAATCACTTGTCTAAATGCAGCCACTGGTTTTTTATCGTATCGGTGCAAGTCAACAAAGTTATTTATGACCTGTATGTTTTTACGAATGTCAAAATGCTTTAAAGTTTCTTCCTTTAAATTCTCAGAAACAGCAGTGATTGCATCACTCTCGTTAATTGAAAAAGTAACAACAGGCTCGTATGTTTTATCCCGTCCTACTAATGTAATATCTGTACCATGTAAAGTTGTAATTACCGGAACGGATCTGCCTGTTTTTTGTTTTACAATTTGTTTTGCCGTATAAGCTGCTGATGCATGTGGAATTGCATAGTGTGCATGAATTAAATCCAAATCATGATTTAAAATCACATCTACCATGGTGCTAGCCAAGGCTAATTCATAGGGAGGGTAATCAAATAAAGGATAGGTTGGAACCCTTACTTCATGATAAAATATATTGGCATGAAAGCCATTTAACCGAACAGGTTGTTGGTAGGTAATAAAATGTATTTCATGTCCTTTTTCGGCCAATGCTTTTCCAAGCTCAGTCGCTAAAACCCCACTACCTCCAAAGGTTGGATAACAAACAATACCAATCTTCATTTTCTTAAGTTGAATATGCAATTAACAACTAAATATCCGATAAAGTTTAATTATATTTAAGAATTATTATAAAGTTTAAAAGCCATTTTATGCGTAAATTATTGTTATTGGTTTGTTGTTTCCCTTTAATTGCACAATCACAAGTAAATCAGGATAGTGTGGTTATCAAAAAAATGTCAGATGAGATTTTAACCAATGGCAAGGCCTATGATTTATTATATGAATTAACCAAAAAAATTGGAGGTCGCTTAGCAGGTTCCCCACAACAACAAAATGCAGCTATTTGGGGTAAACGTAATTTAGAAGCAATGAGCCCTGACAAGGTTTATTTCCAACCTTGTAAAACACCAAACTGGCAAAGAGGTGGTAAGGATTTTGCGGCTATTGTTGGAATTAATGGGAAAGCAATTGTTCAAAAATTAGAAGTGTTGGCGCTTGGCAATTCATTAGGTAGTAATGGCCTTGTTGAAGCTGAAGTTTTAGCAGTCGATAATTTTGATGAATTAGAAAAACGTAAGGATGAAGTAAAAGGTAAAATTGTATATTTTAATAGTGAGTTTGATCCAACTATTATTCAAACTTTCAAAGCTTATGGGGCTTCGAATGCTTATAGAGGTAGCGGTGCAAGTAGGGCTGCAAAATATGGCGCAGTTGGTGTGATGATACATTCATTAAGTACTGCTCCTGATAATGAACCTCACACTGGCGGTATGCGGTATGATTCAGCTTATCCAAAAATCCCAGCAGTTGCATTGGGACCAAACGATGCTAAAGCTTTATACGCTCAAGCAAAAAAAGGTACAGTTCGTGCTCAAATGCAAACCTATGGTTTCTTTTTACCTGATGCAGATGAAAATAATGTTGTTGCAGAATTAAAAGGCTCAACTTATCCTGACGAAATTATTACCATTGGAGGTCACTTAGATAGTTGGGATGTGAACGAGGGAGCACACGATGACGGTGCAGGCGTTGTGCATACCATGGAAGTATTACGTACTATGAAAGCATTAAATTATCAACCTAAACATACCATTCGTTTTGTATTGTTTGCCAATGAAGAGAATGGTGGAAAGGGTGGCGCTAAATATGCCGAACTTGCAAAATTGAATAAGGAAAAACATATTTTGGCTTTAGAAAGTGATGAAGGTGGTTTTACACCAAGAGCCATTGCTGTTACTTGTTCACCTGAACAGTTTGCACGTTTTCAAACATGGTCGCCTTTATTAAAACCTTATGGTACTGAAGTAACAACAGGCGGTGGAGGTGCTGATATTGGCCCATTAACAAAGTATGATAAAAGTATAATTCTGTCAAGCATGATTCCAGATAGTCAACGCTATTTTGATTTACATCATGCAAAAACCGATGTATTTGAAAATGTAAATAAGCGTGAACTATTATTAGGCGCAGTAAATATTGCAGCCTTTATTTACTTAGTAGATCAGTACGGCGTGAAT
>CANETM010000032.1 GCA_947441205.1 Bacteroidota bacterium
ACTAATGATTTTATACATAACATTAAACGACTAAGTTCACCACCACTGGCAACTTTACGTATAGGTTCAAAGCGATTGGTATTGTTAGCATCAAAAAGAATATCAATTTTATCCTGTCCAAATAAATTATAAGGTATGGACTCAATAGTCACTTTTATTTTAGCATTAGGCATACCAACCTGATTTAATAATTGATTCACATTTTTTATAAATGGATCAACCAGTTTTGATCTTTTTTCCGATATTGTTTTTGCAAGAGATTTTATCTTGTTCAATTGTTCTGCAACTTGCTTAGTTAAAGTTGCAATATGTTCGTCTAAGTTTAATACAGCTTCTAATTCTTTTTCAAGGTTAGATTGAATAGTAAGCAATTCGGTTGTACTGGTAACCTTATGTTTTTTTTGTAAGCTATAACCTTGTGAGAGTCTATCTTGAAGGGTTACAATTTTGTTTTCATCAAAATCAATTTTATCCTGCCAAATGGTTAATTCACTTGAAATGTCTGCTAATTCAATTTGCGCCGCCTTAATACGCAATAGTAATTCCTCGAAACTAGGTTGCCACTTCACAATGGATTCAAGAGTGTTCCCGATTTGTTTTAATTGCTGTACAATGGGATTGTCTGAATTTTCTAATTGTTTTACGCTTTGGTCAATCTGTGATTTTATTTGTGCAGCATTTTCTAAAAACTTCAATTCTTTTTCAATATCTTCTAATTCGTTTTCTTGTAAGTTTAAAGCTAATAATTCATCCAATAAATATTTGTTATAGCTTTCTGTTTTATCAAAAGCTTCTTTCTGACTAATCAACTCATTCAGTTCTTTTTCAGCTGCTTTCCATTGGTAGTATGCTTCCTGATAAAAAGCAACCTCTTTTTGCAAATTTGCTAAAGCGTCAATCACCGTTCGTTGAAAGTCACTGTCTCCTAAAGTCAACGTATCAAATTGTTGATGCAAATCAACCAGCTGACTGGTTAGTTGTTTTAATTCATTTAGGTTAATAGGTGTGTCATTAATGAATGCCCTTGATTTACCTTGTGCGCTAATTTCTCTTCTTATAATAATTTCGTCTGTAAGGTCAATATCATTTGCCTCAAAAAAAGTAGTGTATTGTTTTTTATCGTTCAATTTAAAGGTCCCTTCAATAAAACATTTTTTCTCTGTATTTCTACAAACACTACTATCAGCTCGGTCCCCTAATATAAGTCCAAGGGCACCCATAATAATACTTTTTCCCGCACCTGTTTCACCAGTAATAACTGATAATTGTGAGGATAAGTCAATCATCAAATGATCGATTAAAATATAATTATGTATTTCTAATTTGTTTAACATCGCTTTCGCAATATACATTTTTATTTAAGATCTTATTATTTAAGACAACGCTGAATTCCGGATTTTGCTTTTTGGTCTAATGAATTTTTAAAGGCATGGTCTTTCATTTCGATACAAATATTGTAAAACTCTATGGCCTTAGCATATTGTCCTTTATTTTCATAAATATTGCCAGCTAATAAAGCAGCTTTAGCAGCAAAATATTCGGGTTGGTCACTTCCTTTTTCAATGGCTGATTTATAATATTTAATTGCATTTTCATGTTGTTCTAATAAGTCATAAATGCGACCTAATCTATATGCGAATTCTGTTTTATCTGCATCATTTTCAAAATCATTACTGGTTTTCCCATTTAAAACATTAATAGCTTGGGTTTGATAACCCCCATCACTTAATAAACGGGCCTTTAATAAAATTTGGTTTGGCCATGTTCCTTTTTTCGCATTTTGAAATGCTTGCTTGTCAGCATCTGTAATTTGATTACCAATTGTTAATACTTGTTTTCGATAAAAGTTTGCTTTATTCATATCGCCTTGCATATAAGCTATCCAGGAGAGTCGCTCATAGGCATCTTTAACATAGAAATTGCCTTTAAATGTTTGTATAAAATCAGTTAAAGATTTTTGTGCTTTGTCTAATTTAAGTTCATTAATATAGGCATAACCAAGCTCTAGGTTCCAAAAGGGTAAAGGCAAGTAATTTGAATTTGTTTCCAAATGTTGAATAACATTTAATGTCTTGCTTGATTGCTGATGGTTTAAATATAAATTAGCTGCCATATAGGCGTGCATATGATTTTTTTTGAAATCGTAGGCCATATTTTCAATAAAAGCGAATGTCTTTTTTTGATCCCCTTCAAAGTTCATTAAAAGGTAAGGGTACACTAAAAGTGCTTCATTGCGACACCTATTACTATATGCATCCTTACTATTTATATATTTTAAAACTAAAGCATTACCATCACTAATTTTTCCGTTTAAGCCCAGTATATTAACAATCCATTGATATCCTTTAGGGATTGTGCCAACAACAGTGGTGATGATGCCAAAATAAACGTCATTAGGAGAAAAATCGGGGTATGCTTTTTTATTATCTTTGATTATGAAATAAGCTTTCCTGAAATCCCAGGCGGCATCCCATGTTTTATCAAATCTGAAGGCGACTATTGATTTATGTAAATGTGCAATACCAATACTAAATAAATAATAGGGTGAGTTTTTAGGTCCAGAAGAAAATAATTTAATTCTGTTTTCAAATTGCGGATATAATCTTTGAAACTCGGCTTTATTCTCGTTTAAAAATAGTTCATAAAAATCAGCATAACTTTCTAGTAAGTCATTCACTAAATTCCCAGGATTATTTTTTCTTTCAATACTAATATTTTTTCTAGCCTCTGGAATTTTAAGTGATGTAATGGACTCGTAAATGAGTTGTGATTTTTCATTCCAAATATATTGCTTAGGCTGTGACCATAGGGAGGTGCTAGTGCAAAAAATGATACCTAAAATGAACAAAAACTTTGACATGATTGTAAAAATAAAGAAAGGGTAGCTGTTGTGCTACCCTTTAAGGAAATATTTTTAAGAAATTTTGGAAATTTACTTCTTCTTGACATCGACTGCGATTACTTTTTTTTCGCATCAGAAGCGATTACTTCTTCTTGACATCGACTGCGATTACTTTTTTTTCGTATCAGAAGCGATTTACTTCTTCTTGACATCGACTGCTGTCGCAGCCTCTTCTTCCACTAAAATTCTACCGCAGTTTTCACATACGATTATTTTTTTGTGCAAGCGAATTTCACTTTGACGTTGAGGAGGGATTGAGTTAAAACAACCACCACATGCGTCTCTTTCAACTGTTACTACAGCTAGTCCATTGTGGTAACTGTTACGGATACGATCATAGCTAAATAATAAACGCTCATCGATATGTGACCTAGCTTCTTCGCTTTTAACTCTTAATTCCTTTTCTTCAATTTCAGTATCAGCAATGATTTTTTCTAATTCTTCTTTTTTATGGTTTAATACACCATCTTTAACTGAAATAGTTTTTTTAGCTGCCTCCAAAGTCTTTACCTTTTCAGCTAATTCTTCGTTAGCATCACGGATATGTTTTTCACAAAGTTTAATTTCTAAACCTTGCATTTCAATTTCCTTATTGATTGCTTCAAATTCACGATTGTTTTTAACGTTATCGCTTTGTTGCTCGTATTTAGCAAGTAAAGCTTCACTTTCTTTAATCGACGCTTTTTTAATTTCGATAAATTCAGTGATACCGTTAATTTCTTCTTCAATTCTAGTTTGTCTGTTGACTAAACCTTGAACTTCGTCTTCCAAATCTTTTACTTCCATTGGTAATTCACCACGAAGTATTTCAATTTGATCGATACTACTATCAACTGTTTGAAGTTTGTAAAGATTTACTAATTTTTCTGCTACTGAAAAGTCTTTGACTGATGCCATATTTCAAGTTTATTTAAGATATGTTATAGGTTGTGTACACACCAAGGATTGGAGGACGGCAAAGGTAGGGAATTTACCCGTTAAATAAGCAACAATTAGCTCCGAAACCCATTGTTCACTTTCTCCGTGACCTATATCAACTAGTAAAAGCTTCCCATCGGCCTCAAAAAAGTCATGGTATTTAAGGTCACTGGTGATAAAGCAGTCTATATTTTGGACTATTGCTGTTTGAGTTAAAAAACTACCGGAGCCTCCACATAAAGCTATGTTTTTCAATCGCTTACCTGTTAGAGGGGTATGTTTAAGTACCGATAAATTAAAGGTTTTTTTTATCCAATTTAGAAAATCAGCTTCCTCCATTTCTTTAGGTAAGGTTCCTTTTAAACCTGAACCTACAGGATAGCCATTTTTGTCATTTATCCCAGGCTTTTGGGCTAATATTTGCCTATTTTCTAAGTTTAGGCGATCAGCTAGGGTGCTGTTCACCCCATTCAGTATACTATCTAAGTTAGTATGAATGGCATATAAGGCTATATTATGTTGAATTGCTTTTAATACTGTTCTGGCTACATAGCTATTTTCGTCAAATTGCTTTATACCCTTGAAAATAATGGGGTGATGGCTTACGATAAGGTTGCATCCTTTTTCAATTGCTTCGTCAATTACCGCTTCAGTGCAATCCAAGGAGCACAAAACGCCAGAACAAAGGGTGCCGGGATTGCCAACAATGAGTCCACAATTATCGTAATCTTCTTGGAAGGATAAAGGTGCCCAATTTTCTAATGCTTCAGTGATTTGTCCAATTTGCATGAGGCTAAATTAAATATAATGTCCTTTATGAAGAACTATTTTATGTTAATATTGTTTAATTAGTGATGGTTTGCTTAAGGAGCCCATTTTATTAAATAACTAATTTGCTTAAATATCAGTTTTAATTTATGAAGGATACCATTTTTATTTTTTGGTTCAGAAGGGATTTGCGTTTGGAAGACAATGTAGGACTATACCATGCATTGTATCAAGCGAAGCAAAAAGGGTATAAAGTTTTACCGCTTTTTATTTTTGATAAAACCATTTTGGATAAGTTAGAAGATAAAAATGACCGACGAGTTGATTTTATTCATAGGACTATTATGAATATGCAGTCCGAACTTGTTGAGAAAGGGAAATCTATTTGGATTGAACATGATCAACCCATAAATGTTTTCAATACATACCTAAAAAAATATAAAATAGCAGGGGTTTATATTAATCATGATTATGAACCACTTGCCATTGAGCGTGATGATCAAATAAAAAGCTTACTTGAAAAAAATAATATTGAATTTCACAGCTTCAAGGATCAAGTTATTTTTGAAAAAGACGAAGTGATAAAAGATGATGGGAAGCCTTATACCGTTTATACACCATTTGCAAATAAATGGCGAACTTATTGGGCAGGTCATGTTCCTAAAATACATCCTTCCATTAAGCTAATGGATTATTTTATAGATAGTAAACCATTGCCAATTCCTAGTTTAAAGCAAATGGGATTTAATACAACTGATTTAACGGTGCCACCCATTCAATGGGATGCCAACTTGGTTAAAAAATATACCGATCAACGAAATTTTCCTGCCATCAAAGGAACCACACAATTGAGTGTGCATTTGCGTTTTGGCACTATATCGGTTCGACAATTAGCGTTAGCCACGCAAACGATAAATAGTACATTTTTCAATGAATTAATATGGCGTGATTTTTACCATATGATACTTTGGCATTTCCCTCAGGTTGGAAAAGGAAAGTCATTTAAAGCACAATATGATTTTATTGAATGGAGAAATAATGAAAAAGAATTTCAGGCATGGTGTGATGGACAGACTGGTTATCCTATTGTGGATGCAGGCATGCGTGAATTGAACACGACAGGTTTTATGCATAACAGAGTTCGTATGATTGTTGCTAGTTTTTTGACCAAGCATTTATTAATTGATTGGCGTTGGGGCGAAGGCTATTTTGCACAAAAATTATTAGACTTTGATTTAGCAGCAAACAATGGAGGTTGGCAGTGGGCTAGTGGCAGCGGCTGTGATGCTGCACCTTATTTTAGGGTATTTAATCCACGATTGCAGACGGAGAAATTTGATAAGGAATTAAAATATATACGCAAGTGGATTCCTGAATTGGATTCACTAAGTTATCCTAAGCCTATTGTCGTACATGAAGAAGCGAGGGTGCGTGTATTAGCAGCTTATGCAAAGGCGTTGAAGCCTTAATTTAAAATATTGCATATTAATAAATAATTTAAATAACAATTTATTAATATGCAATATTTATTTATATAATTTTTTCATAAATTGTGTATAATCGGAGTTTGCTGAAAATCCTATAATAAAAGAGTAAGCAATTTAAAAAAACATATTATGAAAAAATTAATCCTTTGCGCTTTTGTTGCTTTGTCAATGACTAGTTGCGCAGTTACAATGCCAATTACTGCTACTAGTAATTCAGTAAAAGAAGCTGACAAAACTGGTGTTTCTAAAGCAACGGTATTATTTGGTATTTTACCTTTAGGTGGCGATGCTTCTGTTATTGCAGCAGCTAAAAATGGCAACATTGATAAAATTGCTACAGTAGATCTAAAGACTACCAATTTTTTAAATATACTTGTAACTTATGAAACTAAAGTAACAGGTCATAAATAAAAATTAAATAAAAAAGGAAGATTTTTTTCAATCTTCCTTTTTTAAAATCAATGTTTCTGCAAAATAATTTCATCCATTACACAATTAGAAAAACCTTTTCTAATTGTGTAATGGCATTTTTGCCAGTTGCTCCCATATCAATAGTGAAATCATTAACATACAAATCTATATGTTGTCGCATGACTTGTTCCGACATTTCTTGCGAATGGCATTTTACAAATTCGGGTAGATTATCATAGCTGTTTTTAAAAGCAAATTCAACACTTTCTTTGATAAGTGTATCTAATATTTTTACTTCTTCTAGGGGCAGATCATTTCTTGCAATAATGCCGCCTAAAGGGATGGGGGCATTAAAAGTTTCTTCAAAATAAGTGCCTAAATCCATCCATTTACTCAATCCTTTTTGTTCATAGGTAAATCGGTTCTCGTGAATGATTACACCTGCATCAACTTTGCCAGATAATACAGCGTCTTCAATTTCATTGAACACTAAAAATTGTTTATTTTTTACTTCAGGAAAAGCTAAACTAAATAATAAATGTGCAGTTGTGTTAACACCCGGTAAGGCAACCGTCATGGTTTTTTGATTTGGCTTTTCTGCATCAATTATATCATTATTATTTGAGCTTTTTTTATAAACCAATAATGGTCCAACGCCTTTCCCTAATGCGCCTCCGGCATTTAATAATTGATAATTATTTTTGACCATTGGCCAAACACCGTAACTAATTTTTGACAAGGGTAGCTTTCCCTGTAAAGCCAACTCGTTAAGGGTTTGAACATCCTCTAAATGTATTTTGAATTCATATCCTTTAGTATCAATTTTATGATTCACCAAGGCATCAAATATAAAAGTATCGTTGGGGCAGGGAGAAAATCCTAATTCTATCAATGGCATTTTAAGCTGTTTTATATAAAGCGTCCAAGTATTCCAAAAGGGTTTCATTCAAATTATAAATCGCTTCTTGTATTTTCCATTTTGATTTATCTCTTTCTCCAACATAATTGCTCACAGCTCTTATTTGAATAAATGGAATGGTCAAGTCTCTTCCCATATAATGTAAGCTCGCTCCCTCCATTGATTCTAACACCGCTTTATACCTGCCGCCTAATAATTGTATTTGATTTTTATCGGTGCTAATGGTATTAACTGTTACTCCTTTTTTGGTAGGTAATTTCAAAAGATTGAATTGATTTAACCAAGGATTGGGTAAACTCTTTTTTTCATAAGGTGCATCATTAGGCTTATCCAATTTCATATCAAATAAATCTTTCCATACTTTATTTTCCATAACCCCAATATCCCCGGCAAAGTCATTATTCACTGCAAAAACTTTACCGAGTGGAATTTTTCTGTCAAAACATCCAGCGATACCCACTTGAATTATAAGGGTAGGGGTTTCCTGCGTAAACATTTTCATGAGGGAGATACTTGAAGCCAATATACCTATGCCAGATTCATGAAATCCAACCGAAAACTTTTTACTGTTCCCTACATATTTTGGATTGATTTTTTGAAAACTAGGCATCCATTCGCTATGTGTGGCAGCTGTAATAATTACTCTCATGATGTAAAGGTCGTTAAAGCCTTTTAAAAATTGCTTTCTTGACAATCAAATTTATATCTTTGTGTCTTAATATAATTTATCTCGATGGTGTATTTGACTAGAGTTGAGCATTTTAATGCAGCTCATAAATTGGCTAATCCAAATTGGAGTAAGGAGAAAAACGAGGAAGTATTTGGTGTTTGTGCGAACGAAAATTGGCATGGACATAACTATGAATTATTTGTTACAGTTAAGGGTATTCCTGATGCTGAAACAGGGTTTTTATATGATGTCAAAAAGTTGAGTGTGCTTATCAAAAACCAAGTTATTGATGAACTTGACCATAAAAATTTGAATTTGGATGTGCCCTTTATGCAAGGCAAAATGTGCAGTACCGAAAATTTAGCGCGCGCCATTTGGCAACAATTGGCCCCTCATATTCCCAAGGAAATACAGTTGCATTGCATCAAATTATACGAGACGCCAAGGATTTTTGTTGAATATTTTGGCTCATAATTACCCATAAAACTTAAACGTTTAATTTTTTCATAAAAAGATTAAACAATCTACCTCAACCTGCGTTATAATAATCGTAACTTTGTCCTCTTAATTTGTAAGTATGAATCAAAAAGTAGCGGTATTTAGAAAAGAGCATTTTAATGCCGCGCACAGGTTGTTTTGTGCTGACTGGACGGATGCTAAAAACAAAGAAGTTTTTGGTGCCTGTTCAAATGCAAATTATCATGGTCACAACTATGAAATCGTTGTACAAGTAAATGGTTTTCCAGACCCAATAACAGGGTTTGTAATTAATACCAAGGACTTAAGTATGATTGTTGAGGAGGAAGTTAAAAATAGATTTGATCATAAAAATTTAAACTTAGACACTGATATTTTTAAAAATTTAAATCCAACTGCTGAGAATATAGCGATTGTCATTTATAATTTAATAAGACCACGTTTGTCTGATAATCTAGAATTAAAAATACGCTTGTATGAAACTGAAAGAAACTTTGTTGACTACCCCGCTTAAGGAAGAAAAGTTAGCAATCGATAATTTATTAATCGAAGAAATGGGCGACCAGCATAAGGCAAGCTCAGTTGAAACACCTTTGCGTGCTGATGCATTCGATAAAACGGATGAAGAAAAAATTGCTGCTATTGAGCCACATTTCAAAGCTATCATGGAAATTTTAGGAATGGATTTACATGATGATAGTTTACGTGGTACACCACTTCGCGTTGCAAAAATGTATGTAAAAGAATTGTTCCAAGGATTGAATCCAGCGAATATGCCAAGCATGACATTGTTTGAAAATAAATTTCAATACAATGAAATGTTAGTTGAAAAAAATATCAACTTCTACACAAATTGTGAGCATCATTTTGTACCCTTCTTTGGTAAGGCACATGTTGCATATATCAGCAGTGGAAAAGTAATTGGTTTGAGTAAGTTAAATCGTTTAGTAGAATATTTTTCAAAGCGACCTCAAGTGCAAGAGCGTTTAACCATGCAAGTTGGTAAGGCGTTGCAAACGGTTTTACAAACTCAGGATGTTGCCATCATGATGGATGCTAAACACTTATGTGTGTCAAGTAGAGGCGTAAAAGATGATAGTTCCAATACCATTACTAGTTTTTTTGGAGGTAAGTTTCAAGAAGAAGCAACTAAAATGGAATTTTTAAAATACATTGAAATCAAGGATTAAATAAGCACAAGCTTTTAAGAAAGATAGTTCATAGTGTCGGGTTAGTGTTAGTTCAGGTGAAGTGAAGACTTCACCTTTTTTATTTTTATGGATTAAAGCGCTACTTTTGAATGCACAAAATATATGATATGTCAAAACACGCTTATGTATTTCCGGGTCAAGGAAGTCAATTTTCAGGAATGGGTAAAAATTTGTACGAACAAAATGAAGCGGCAAAAGCTTTATTTGAAAAGGCAAATGATATTTTAGGATTCCGTATAAGTGATATCATGTTTGAAGGAACGGACGAACAGTTAAAGCAAACCAATGTAACACAGCCCGCTGTTTTTTTACATTCTGTGATTGCCTATTTAACAATGTCTAATGCAAATCCGGATATGGTTGCAGGTCATTCACTAGGAGAGTTTAGTGCATTGGTTGCCAATAAAACTTTAAGTTTTGAAGATGCTTTGAAGTTGGTAAGTATCAGGGCAAAAGCAATGCAAGCTGCCTGTGAAATTCAGCCCTCAACGATGGCCGCTGTTTTAGCATTGGCCGATGAAAAAGTAGAAGAAATATGTGCAACCATTTCAGCTGAATCAGGTGAAGTAGTGGTTGCTGCGAATTATAATTGTCCTGGACAATTAGTGATTTCGGGATCTGTAAAAGGTATTGAAATTGCATGTGAGCAAATGAAAGCAGCGGGTGCTAAAAGAGCATTAGTGTTACCAGTTGGAGGCGCTTTTCACTCACCATTAATGGAACCAGCTAAAATTGAATTAGCTGCGGCAATACAAGCAACGACATTTAATACACCCATTTGTCCAGTCTATCAAAATGTGGTGGCCAAGGCAGTAGTTGATCCAATTGAAATTCAAGCAAATTTAATGGCGCAATTAACGGGTGCAGTAAAATGGACACAAACTATACAAACAATGGTAGCTGATGGTGCAAGTAATTTTACTGAAGTAGGTCCTGGTAAAGTTTTACAAGGACTTGTACAAAAAATTTATAAAGAAGCAGTTGTGGATGGGTTGGCTTAAATTATTTTATTTTTTTTAAGGGTTTAAATTTTAGCAATGATAAAAGGGGCGTCAAATAATAATATTTTAAACAATACAAAGTGGATTTCATTTGAGTTGTTTATTTTTTTATTATTCTTTGTAATCCAATACCTGCCTCAGTTTGAGTCATTTGATCCTATGGGTCCTCAATGGTTAGGACTCGCATTTTTAAATATTGGGATATTTATTTATTTCCATTTTTTTGGTGAAAAATATTTATATCAGTTGCATGCTATTTTTAATAATAAAACCTCAATTCTTTATTTAGTCTATGTAGTTTGGGCTTTATTGTCCATTTTTTACGCGTTCAATAAAATTGAAACTTGGGTTACATTATCTAGACTATTAATAACTTTTATAAGTTTCTTAC
>CANETM010000033.1 GCA_947441205.1 Bacteroidota bacterium
AATGATCTAATTGCATTTTAGCTATTATGGAAATTGATGAATTAATAAATTATGCACTCTCTCTGCCTGAAGCAGAGGAGTGCTTTCCTTTTGGAGAAAATACCTTAGTACTCAAAACAAAAGGTAAAATTTTTTTGACGGTTGATTTAGTTTCCTTTCCTACTACCCTGAATTACAAAGCAACCCCAGATGATATAATCGATCAACGTGACCAATATCCGGATGCCATTTTCCCTGGATTTCATATGAATAAGAAGCATTGGAACACCTTACACTTAAATAGAATAGTTCCCTCTAAATTTATTCAGCAACTTATATTAAACTCCTATACTTTAGTTAGAAAGTAGCTTCAAAAAGCTCCCAAAAATAAAAGGCGTACCTTGCAGTCTATTATGAGTACGAATTTTAAAGAATTAGGGTTAATAGAACCCATTTTATTGGCATTATTTGAGGAAGGTTACACCAATCCAACACCTATTCAATCACAGTCCATTCCTATTTTATTAGAGGGAAAGGACCTATTAGGTTGTGCCCAAACGGGAACTGGAAAAACAGCTGCATTTACATTACCAATTATACAATTGCTTTCTGCAAAACCTGTAGAAAAAAGAAAAAGAATTAAAAGTTTAATAGTAACGCCAACACGTGAATTAGCCATTCAAATTGCGGAGAGTTTTAATGCATACGGTAGGCATACACAATTAAATTGCACCGTAATTTTTGGTGGCGTTGGTCAAGGACCACAAGTTACTGCTTTGAAAAATGGTGTCGATGTGGTCATTGCTACACCAGGTCGTTTATTGGATTTAATGAACCAAGGATTTATAAGCCTTAGAGATGTTGAATTTTTTGTATTAGATGAAGCCGACAGAATGTTGGACATGGGATTTGTGCATGATGTAAAAAAATTATTAGCAGTATTGCCTAAGAAAAGGCAGTCCTTATTTTTCTCTGCAACCATGCCACCGGAAATTGTAAGCTTAGCCAATTCAATTTTGCATAATCCAGAGAAAGTAACTGTAACACCTGTTTCTTCAACTGTTGAAATTATAGATCAGGCAGTTTACTTTGTTGATAAAGTAAACAAAAACGCTTTGTTAGTGGAAGTATTAAAGAATCCTGCAATCAAAACTGCACTTGTATTTACAAGAACAAAACATGGCGCTGACAAAGTGGTGCAATTATTAACTAAGAACAATATTATTGCAGAAGCGATACACGGCAATAAATCACAAAATGCAAGACAACGTGCATTAAGTAATTTTAAAGAACAAACCACGAGAGTTTTAGTAGCTACCGATATCGCAGCTAGAGGAATTGATGTTGATGAATTAGCACACGTTATTAATTTTGACATACCCAATATTCCAGAAACCTATGTGCACAGAATTGGCCGTACAGGTCGTGCAGGTGCAGAAGGAACTGCATTAAGTTTCTGCGATTTTGAAGAAAAAGAATTCTTAGCTGATATTGAAAAATTGATTGGGAAAAAAGTGCCGGTTATTTTTGAACACCCCTATCCTATGCAACAATTTCATGCCAATAAAACTTCACAGGATGCAGGATGGGGTAAACCTAGAAATGTTCGTGGACGTGCACCACAACAAGAAGGTGGCTTTGGTGCCAAAGGTGGACAAAAAAGACGTTTTTCAAGCAGCAAAACAAAGCGAGGTTAGTATCTTTGAAACAATTAACAAATTGTATCATGAAGACATTTATCCTTGTATTATTTGTAGGATGCTTTAGTTTATCCCAAGCACAAGACACCACTATTTCAAAATCTGATATTATTGGTGCAGCAAAACTTTTTGATATACAATTTACCCAGAAAGAAATTGACACTTTATATAGTGATGTAATTGATAATATTGCTAATTATAAAGCAATGCATAAGTTATCGCTACCCAATAGTGTGGGATTAAGTACCTGGCAATTGGCAACTCCGATTCCTGCAAATCGAAAAAATACAGTTGTAAATTTACCATTAACTAAAGTTGAGCTTCCAAAAAATAAAAACGATTTAGCATTTTTTGATATCAGTGAACTCGCTTATTTAATAAAAAATAAAAAAATTACTTCTTTAGCACTTACACAATTTTTTATTGATAGAATAAAAAAATATGGTGATACTTTAGAATGTGTAATCAGTATTCAGGAAGACATTGCTTATGCGCAAGCAAAAAAAGCAGACGAAGAATTAGCACAAGGTAAATACAGAGGATTATTACATGGTATACCTTATGGCTTGAAAGATTTATTTGCAGTGAAAGGCACTAAAACAACATGGGGCGCTGCACCCTATAAAAATCAAATCATTGATGAGGATGCATTTGTGTTTACTCAGTTAAAAAATGCGGGTGCAGTATTGATTGCAAAATTCACCTTAGGCGCTTTGGCAATGGGTGATTATTGGTACGGTGGTCGCACTAAAAATCCTTGGAATTTAAAATATGGTTCATCGGGTTCTTCAGCAGGATCAACTGCAGCAACAGTTGCAGGCCTAGTTCCTTTTGCTATTGGAACAGAAACTTACGGAAGTATTGTATCCCCTTCAACGCAATGCGGTGCAACAGGATTAAGACCTACTTTTGGAAGTATTAGCAGGTCAGGTGCAATGGCATTAAGTTACAGCTTAGACAAAGTTGGGCCAATATGCCGAAGTGCAAATGATGCAGCTATTGTATTTAATTATATACACGGAACAGATGGCAAGGATTTATCGGCTTTTAATACGCCCTTTAATTACCAACCCATTAAGGATGTAAAAAAATTACGCGTTGCCTACGCTAAAAACTACTTTGATAAAATAAAGGATACCAGCAGAAGTGAATGGAAAGTGCTTGCCTCATTAAAAAAATTAGGCGTACAACTCATTCCAGTTGATTTCCCAGATAGTGGTGTGTACAATTTTAATATTATGGATGTTGTTATTGGGGTTGAATGTGGCGCGCAATTTGATGAAATGACAAGACTTAATATTGATGATGAATTAACTAGACAAACCAAGTATGATTGGCCTAATCAATTTAGAACTTCGAGATTTGTTCCTGCGATTGAATACATTAATGCGCAAAGACACCGTACCGTTTTAATGCAGAAGGTCAATGAAGTCATCAAAAAATATGATGTAATTATTTGTCCTTCAAGAGGACCTGCAGGAAATCAAACAGCCATCACTAACTTAACTGGACATCCGGTAGTTTGTATGCCTACCGGTTTTGATAGCAAAAGTGATTTACCAACAGGCATTACTTTTGTAGGAAATTTATACGACGAGGGTACTATTTTACAAATCGCAAAATTATATCAGGATAACAGTAATTGGAATAAAAAACATCCGACTTTATTTAACTAGTATTTACATGAACAACATTAAGAAAATCGCACTTAACCAATTAGGATATGGATTTATCAAAGACTTACCTAAAGGCAAGGATGAATACTATTTAAGAAATAAACAAAATCGAAGTGGTATAACTCACCGTCGCTTAACTGCTTTAGAAATTGAAATTTTAGTCCGTAACCGAAATACAAGTGATGATTGGGGAAACATTTTAGTGTCCAATGCATTTAATCCTGAATTGGTAAAAAATTGCTCTTTCTTTGGCTTAATACGTATTGGCAATTTGGAAAATAGTTGTCTTAGCTTTAGTGACTTGATTGTCCCTATTGGCTTATATAATTCAACCATCATTAGCAGTGATTTTGGAAATAATGTTTCAGTGCATAATGTGAATTACATGTCACATTATATATTAGGAAATGAGGTAATCATTAATAATGTCAATGAATTAGTAACCACTAATCACTCAAAATTTGGAAATGGAATTATCAAAAAAGGAGAAGCTGAATCCGTTAGAATTTGGCTTGAACTTTGCAATGAAAATACGGGTCGAAAAGTATTACCATTTAATGGGATGACAGCAGGTGATGCATATTTATGGACCAGGCATAGAGAAGATGCCTTATTACAACAAAAATTTATTGAGCTAACGGACAATCAATTTGATAATAAACTAGGTTACTACGGAAAAATTGGCGACCGGACAGTCATTAAAAATTGTAAAATAATTAAGGATGTTTGGATTGGGGAAGATGCTTATTTGAAAGGTGCTAATAAAATCAAAAATGTCACCATCAACTCTCACCCTTTAGCTAAATCTCAAGTAGGAGAAGGATGCGAATTAGTAAACGGAATTGTTGGGTATGGTTGTAGAATATTTTATGGTATTAAAGCAGTTCGATTCGTATTATCGGATTACTCACAACTTAAATATGGCGCCAGATTAATTAATTCCTTTTTAGGACCTAACGCTACTATTTCCTGTTGTGAAGTATTAAACTCCTTAATATTCCCTGCGCACGAACAGCATCATAATAATAGCTTTTTATGTGCAGCACTCGTAATGGGACAAAGTAATATTGCCGCAGGTGCTACCTTAGGATCAAATCACAATAGTCGTGGCGCGGATGGAGAAGTAGTTATGGGAAGAGGTTTTTGGCCTGGTCTTTGTGTAAGTATCAAACACAATTCCATATTTGCTAGTTTCTCCTTATTAAATAAAGGAGACTATAATTATGAATTAAATATCCCTATTCCTTTTTCATTAATCAGCAATGACCCATTAAAAGACGAGCTGATTATTATGCCGGGTTATTGGTTCTTGTATAATTTTTATGCCTTAGCTAGAAATGCTTGGAAATATGTAGATCGTGATAAGCGTAAATATAAAACCCCTATTTTCGAATACGACTATCTAGCACCGGATTCTGTAAATGAACTTTTAAATGCACGTGATATTATTGCAAAAGCAGTTGCCGTTGCACAATTAACAAAAGTAAAGAAATCAATTCCAGCTGACGAATCAAAATTATTGTCTATAGGAAACACTTTATTAACTACAAAATCGAAAAAAGATATTGATGGTTTAGAAGTAATCGTTCATGGATTTGAAAACAGTAAACGAAAAGCCAAACTGATCAAATCATACGATGCCTTCCATATGTTTGAGAAAATTTTATTTATTTATGGTATAGAAGCCGCTTTAAGACTTACAGAAAACAAAAAAGGAAGTACAATGGTGTCTACTTTACAGCAGGTTAAATTATCGCCTACTAATTTAACTTGGACAAATGTTGGAGGACAACTTATACCTCAAAAAAATGTAGATTCCTTACTGACGAAGATTAAAAATAATACCATAAAAAGTTGGGACGAGATACATGCGTTTTACGAAACCGAATCAGATAAGTATAATCATAGAAAAGACTTACACGCTTTGTCAACATTAGAAAAGTTAACTAATAAACCACTCAGTAAAATTACTGCCACCTCTTTTGCAAAATGGCTGGATACATATTTTGAAATAAAAACGGATATTACCAATAGAATTCAAAATACAAGAGCTAAGGATTATGCGAATCCATTTAGAAAAATGGTTTACCATAATGAAGCTGAAATGAATGCAGTCGTGGGTGCATTAAAAGACAACGGCTTCATAAAGGATCAGCAAAAAGCATTAACCTTATTAGAAGTCAAGTTGAAAGAAATTAAAAGCCAGTTAAAACAAAAATAACTTGCCGAATTTTAATTTAAGCCAATTCAATTAAGGTGATTTCAGGGAGTATGCCTACCCTGCCAGGATAACCAATAAATCCAAATCCTCGGTTTACATATAATTGTTGCATACCTGATTGATAAATACCTGCCCATTGTTTGTAAACCCATTGAACGGGGCTCCATTTAAAATAAGGATTTTCTAAACCAAATTGCATTCCGTGGGTATGTCCTGAAAGCATTAATTGGACTTGAGGGTAATCCACTAAAACTTGTGCTTCCCAGTGACTTGGATCATGACTCATTAAAACAACAGGGCCTTTTTCATCAACACCTGCCATGGCCATATCCATTTTTCCATATTTTGGAAAACGAGCTTTTGCACCCCAATTTTCTATACCAACCAATTGAATACAGGCACCTTCTTTTTCTATTTTGACATGTTCATTCATCAATAAACGCCAACCTAAATTTGCGTGAACTTGTTTAAGCGCTTCTAAATTATTTTGTTTTGCTTCCTTAGTTTCCCATTGCACATAATCACCATAATCATGATTTCCAAGCGTACTAAATACTCCATGATTCGCTTTTACTTGACTAAATACATCCATCCAATTTTGCATCTCAGTCGCTCTGTCATTAACCAAATCACCTGTAAATAAAACTACATCTGCCTTTTGTTGATTAATTAATTCAACTCCTTTTAAAACTGCACTTTTATCTTGCAAACTTCCGCTATGAATATCGCTAATATGAATAATTTTAAATCCTTTGAAAATTGGATCTAATCCATTTAAAGCTATTTTTTTCTTTACCACTCTATAATTATACTTATTTCCAAAACCATATATCAAGGAAAAAAATAAAGTAGAAGCCATTCCAACGCCTAACCAACTTAAAAAAGTAGACCTTGGAATTCCATTCTCTGAATTGATAAATTGTGCGCCGGTGTAAGTGGAAATTTTACTCAATGTCCAAAAAGTGCCACGTCGTATATCATCAATCAAAAAAATCAAGGCCATGATTAATTGAGTGAACATCCAACCCATACTAACTGAAAAAATGTACTGTCTAAAATAGGGATTGGTAATTATTGGAAACAAAATAAAAGCGCCAATACAAACAATACACAAAAACCAATATAGGACCCCAACTCCCATTTTTACCCCATTTCCATATGCCTGAATTAGGTTTCTAAGTACTTGATAGACATAAAAATCAATTGCAATAAGTATAATCAGGAAAATGGATATAAAAAGAGGGTTTCTCATATGGGTATTTAAAGCACAAAAATAGGGCCAAAAGCCTTATTTTTGACATAAATTAAGGATACCTAAGTTATGGCAAGAATAATTGGAATAGCGAATCAAAAAGGGGGTGTAGGTAAAACGACATCGGCAATAAATATTGCTGCTAGTTTAGCAGTATTAGAATACAAAACCCTATTAATTGATGCCGATCCTCAGGCTAATAGCACAACTGGAGTTGGATTTGATTTACATAATATTACTACTAGTATATATGATGGAATGATTAACCATACTCCATTGTCAGATATTGTATTAAAAACTGAAATTCCTCACTTAGATTTAATCCCTTCACATATTGACTTAGTAGGTGCAGAAATTGAATTAGTGAATTTACCAAATCGCGAAAATGTTTTAAAGGATTTATTGGCTCCTATCAAAGACAAATACGACTTTATCATTATTGATTGTTTGCCTTCCTTAGGTTTAATTACAGTTAATTCACTGGTAGCCGCTGACAGTGTGATTGTTCCAGTTCAATGTGAATTTTTTGCATTAGAGGGATTAGGAAAACTTTTGAATACGGTGAAAATTGTTCAAAGCAGGTTAAATCCAAATTTGCAAATTGAAGGTATTTTAATGACCATGTACGATACTCGTTTAAATTTAAGTCGCCAAGTAGTTGGTGAAGTAAGAAAACATTTTGATGATATGGTTTTTTCAACAATCATTCACCGAAATGCCCGTTTAAGTGAAGCCCCAAGCGTAGGAAAGCCCGTTATATTATACGATGCTGACAGCAAGGGTACCATAAATTATTTAAATCTTGCTAAAGAAATTTTACAAAAAAATGGCATGACAAAAATGAGTAATGCCGATAGAATAATTGATTAACCATGAGTAAGAGTACAAACAATAAAGAAATTATTGGTAAAGGACTACGTTCTTTATTGCAAAATATTGATGCCGAATATAAGAATCCAGCTGGAAAAGTGGAAGCTGAGACTATTCAAAAAGCAGTTGCAACCAATAGAATATTATTAAGTGATATACAAGTAAATCCAAAAAACCCAAGAAAGGATTTTGATGAAATCGCACTTCAAGAATTACGTCATTCTATCAAACTACATGACATCATACAGCCCATTACAGTAGCATTGCTACCTAATGGCAAATATCAATTGATCGCCGGGGAACGACGTTTTCGCGCGGCAAAATTAGCCGGACTTAATGATATTCCTGCCTATGTTAGACAGGGTAATGATCAGGAGCTTTTGGAGCTTGCTTTACTTGAAAATTTACAAAGAGTTGATTTAAATGAAATTGAAATTGCATTAAGTTACCAAAGAATGATGCAGGAATTGAACTATACCCAAGAAAAAGTATCTGAGCGTATGGGTAAAGACCGTTCAACAGTTGCTAATTACATTCGTTTATTGGACTTACCGCCAGCAATTCAAGCAGCAGTTAGAAAAGGAAAGTTGAGCGTAAGTTTGGCTAAAATTTTAATTGGTAAAGAAATTGATCAACAATTATTTTTATTTAAAGAAATAACTGAGAAAGGACTAACCGTTAGACAAACCGAGGATTTGGTTAAAAAAATGAACGCTGCGAGTGGTCGTCAACCAAAGCCAACAAACAAAAACGAACTTTCACCAGTATATAAAAAATTAGAGGATAAATTAGCGAGTCATTTATCAGCGAAAGTTACGTTGGTGCAACAAAAAAACGGAAGCGGTACCATTACCATATCCTACCAGGACATTAATGGGTTAAATACAATTTTAGATGCCATGCAAGTTAGCATTAGCTAGTATGAGGCTAATATTTATTTCTTTTTTATTACTACTTGTACAACATAATAGTTGGGGCCAGGATAGTTCAAATATGAAAAAATTGGACAGCCTACCCCGTCACAATCCTAGATTAGCCACTAAATATTCGGCCATATTTCCCGGTCTTGGTCAAATTTATAACAAACAATATTGGAAACTGCCTATCGTTTATGGTGTTATTGCTATACCTGTTGTTACTTATATTTACAACGACGACTTGTATAATAAAACAAAATTCGCTTACACAGCAAGATTCAAGGAACAAACCGGCGACAATTCGGATGTTGCAAAAATTGATCCAGTACTAAAAAATTTAAGTTTAGGTTCACTTCAGAGTTATAGAAATGGTTTTAGAAAGGACCGAGATTATTCCATTTTATGGTTTATACTTGGATGGGGGCTGAATGTGGTTGATGCGACAGTTTCAGGACATTTGAAGGAGTTTGATGTGAGCTCCAATTTGGCAATAAGCATAAAGCCAATGGTGCAACCACAATTAAGACAAAGCGGTTTATCTTTACAGCTGCATTTTAAAAATGCAAACAGCAAATAACAATTGAATAAATAGTAGGCAAAGGAATAAACTATAACAACAACCGATTATGAAAATAGCTTTAATTGGATACGGTAAAATGGGAAAGGCCATTGAAGAAATAGCCTTAGCAAAAGGACATGAAGTAGTATTAAAAATTGATGTTCAAAATAACCATGAATTCACTTTAGAAAATATCAAGCAGGCCGATGTAGCTATTGAATTCACAGGACCACATAGTGCATTTGAGAATGTGAAAAAATGTATTGAATTGGGCATACCAGTAGTGAGTGGATCAACAGGTTGGTTAGATAAATGGAGTGAAATTCAAAATTTGTGTACTGAAAAAAATGGATGTTTAATTTATTCAAGCAATTATAGCATTGGTGTTAATTTGTTTTTTGAACTCAACAAGCAGCTAGCGAAATTAATGGAGTCCTATCAGGATTACGATGTGTCTATGACCGAAATTCATCACACTGAAAAAAAGGATGCACCTAGTGGTACTGCCATTACATTAGCTGAACAAATATTAGCTAACATGGGTCGTAAAAAACAATGGACAAACTCCCCTTCCTTAACGCCATCCGATTTAGTAATCACATCGGAACGTATTGACCCGGCTCCTGGAACACATACCGTATCCTATGATTCCCCAATTGATAGCATTGAAATTACCCATACAGCTCATACTCGAAAAGGCTTCGCAAGCGGTGCCTTTTTGGCTGCTGAATTTGCCAATAAAAAAAATGGTATCTTTACCATGAAACAGGTACTAGGATTATAATATGCTATCTAAAAAAACACAATACGCGCTACAAGCATTATCCTATATGGCAGGTAAAAATACCGATGCCCCTATACTTATTGCTGAAATAGCTGAACAGAAAAAAATTCCATTGAAATTTTTAGAGAACATTTTATTAGCACTCAAAAAAGCTGGATTTTTAGAAAGTAAAAAAGGAAAGCATGGAGGTTATTTGTTTGCAACAGCTCCAGAAAAAATTAAACTTTCTGCCATCTTCAGGACCATCGAAGGCCCCATCGCCCTTTTACCTTGCGTTAGTTTGAATTTTTATAAAAAATGTGAGACTTGCAACGAAAAAAAGTGCGGAATTAATAAGGTAATGCTGGAGGTTAGAGACAATACCTTAGCCATACTAGACAAAAAAACAGTACTGGATTTAATATCATTATAAATACACAAGTGATTATTTATATCACAATCAATTTACTCAAATCATGAAAAAAATTATTTTAATTGCCTTTTTAATAGCATTATACATTAATGTAAATGCACAAAGCCTAATTGGCGGAAAAAATATATTAAAAACAAATTTATCAGGTGATGTTTTACAAAACTATAACCTGACTTACGAGCGAAGTATTAATCGATTTATGTCGATTTCTGCAAGCTATGCAACAATGCCAAAAAGAAGCTTGCCTTTAAAGTCACTTGCGAAACAATTTATTGATAACCCCAATATTGATTTTGACAATTTTAAAATTGCTAATAATGCATTAACTATTGAAGGAAGATTTTATTTAGGATTACAAAAAATGTCCGGATTTTATATTGCACCTTATGCTCGATTTGGTGATATGGAAGTGGATGTACCTGTAAATTATACATACACTACGCAGGCATCAATTGTAAACGGCGTAACGGTTCCATCTACAACAGTGAAAACTAAAGCGAATTTGAATGGTAGTATCCGCTCACAAAGTGTAGGTGCTTATTTTGGAATGCAATTTCAATTATTGACCAAAGTAGTATTAGATATATGGGCTATTGGAGGTCACTATGGTAGTTCAAATGGCACACTTCAAGCTGATTTGCCCGCTGGTACACCAAATGAAGCAGCTGCTGCCCTAAAATCAACTATTGATCAAACTAATGCTAGCCCCTTTAAATTAAGTACGACTGTATCTGGAAATAGCATTATCACCAA
>CANETM010000034.1 GCA_947441205.1 Bacteroidota bacterium
GCTTTTTGTGCTACTATAGGAGCAATCGCTACACCCATACCACTCATGCGGACTGCACAAAATACATTGGGTTGCAATTCACGAATAATTGGCTTTTTGATTTCACCCATACCCATAGTGCCACTCCACCTTAATTCAATTTTCGGCTTTTTTGATCCTTTGGGTAATATACGCTTCATCATAAACTCCTCCAAGGTTTTTTGAATAAGCTTGGATGTGTCTAATGAAGTTGTTTTTTCGTTTTTGAAATCTTTATTTCTAGCACCACCTAATAATAATCTATTTCCTAAATTTCGGAAGTAATAGAAGCCTTCATCAAAATGAAAGGTTCCTTTGAATTTTAAATTAGGTATAGGTTCTGTTACAAATACTTGTCCTCTTGCAGGAACTACATCTAATTCAGGCAATAATTGTTTTGCAAATCCATTGGTACAAATCAACAATTGCTTGGTTTCTAAATTAGCCTCTAAATTTGTTTTTATAGTTACCCCTTTTTTATGAGACGCAAATTTTTTCACTTCGGTATTAAATAATATTTGCACTCCCTTTGCCTGCACTGCTTTTTGTAATGCCAATACTAATTTTGCTGAATTTAATTGCCCTTCAAATGGACTAAATGCCAATGCATTTATTTTTTGAAAGCCTAATTTTTTTATTTGCTTGCTTTCATTGCTATAAATTGGCAAGAACTTCCCATTTTTCTTTGGTGTTTTTAAAACTGGGGCTAGTACTTTATTCAAATATGCAATGTCGGCATCTAATTTGCTTATATCATACTCACCACCTTCTTCAAATAATTCGTATCCCCCAAATTGGTCGTAATCAATTTCAGATTTGCTAAATACTTTTTGAATTCTTTGCAATCCATCATAACGCATTTTCACGGTTTCCAACATATTGGATTCGCCCATTAATTGAACATCATACATTAATTCAGATACGCTACCAAAACAGCTAAATCCTGCATTACGCGTACTGGCACCTGAGGGTATCACACCTCGCTCAAGAATGGTAATATTTAACTTGGGGTTTTTATGGATCAATTCATATGCAGTCCATAAGCCAACAAACCCGCACCCAACAATCACAAGATCCTTTGGGGCAAAATAAGTGGACTGTTCCCATACAGAAATTGGCATAATCAATAGTTTAGGCTACAAATATCAGTAATATGAACCTAATTGACTTAATTAACTATATATAATTTAAAATCATCTATAATTATTGTTTAACAAAATATCATAATCTTTTAATTATGTTAATCAAAAATTTTAACTAAATTGGTTGTAAAATTTTAACCATATGAAAAAAATTATGTTCGCTGGATTTGCATTTATTGCAATTTTAACTGCTTGTAATGAACCTGCTAAAACTGTATCGCAGGAAGGCGTTTACAAACTTGAAAAACAAGTTCTTACTGACGGTAAAACTGAGTATATTAAATCTTCTGCTAATGGAGATGTTCAGTATAAAGTATTTACAAGTGAAGGCTATTTTTATATCGGCATAGGTAAAGATTCATCTGCTGGATTTGGTACTGGCTCTTACAAACAAGAAGGAAATACAATTACAGAAACTAATATTTATAATAGTGGTTCATTAGATACAGCATGGGATGCTAAATTAGAAATTACTAATAATGAAAAAGGATTTACACAAGTGATTCCTTCATTAATGGCAGGTGGTGTTAGTTATAAAGACACTGAAGATTATACTAAAATTGAAGCTGCTGGAACAAGTGCTTTAGATGGTATTTGGGAACAAACAAAAACAATTGTAGTTACGGGTAAAGACACTGTTGATCAAACTTACAAAGAACATAAAGTTTACAGTGCTGGTCATTTTATGTGGGCTACCAGAGTAACTGATACGGTTACTAAAAAAACAAATAATTATGTTGGACACGGCACATTTACTTTGAACAATGAGGCATTAACTGAAAACTTAGATTTATCTAATGTAACTGGAGCTGTTCGCCAATATGACATTAAAATTAAATTTAATGGCGCTGATGAATTTACGCAAGAAACTGCTGACACAGTAGCTAAATCAGTAGGATTCAAAACCTATAAGCGTATTAAGAAATAATTTATTTCTTTTTAATTTATAATTGAAGAGGCCATTCTAAATGAATGGCCTCTTTTTTTTGGTTTCAACCTCAACATAGATTATAAAATCTTTTTTCCGAATACAATTCATTTAACACTATTGACTTTAGACCTAAAAGCAGGAAAGCAAACATAAATTGCTTGAAACTATGTAATGAATTCCTTACATTTAACATACAATTGTTTGCTATGAAAAATGTATCAAAATTATGGCTAGTATGTTTATTAACGATTAGCACCTCCTTTTCAGTATTCGCACAAAATCAATTTAAAGCCTTGTTGGTAACTACAACAAGAGGGTGGCATCATGAGTCTATTCACGCGGGCGTGTTAGCGATAAAACAGCTAGGTATTAAGCATCATTTTCAAGTTGATTTATTAGAAGACAATTATGGCTTTACCGATAACAAATTAGCTAACTATCAAGTGGTGATATTTTTAAATACCACAGGAGATATATTCAATGAGCAGGAGCAAAAAGTTATGGAAAGATTTATTCAATCAGGAAAAGGTTATATGGGCATTCATAGTGCGTCGGACACTGAATATGATTGGGCTTGGTATACTAAACTAGTAGGAAGAATGTTTGTTATTCATCCTGCCATACAAAGCGCAAGACTTACTATTTTAGACAATAGCTTCCCAGGATTAGAAGGGTTTGCGAATAATAAACAATGGACAGATGAATGGTATGAATTTGGTCCTGATAAAATAGATGGGTTAAAAACAATTTTATCAGTTGATGAGAAATCATATAATCCAGTTGCCAATTGGGAGGCAAATCCAAATAGAGATGAAGTAAAGGGCAAGGGGATGGGTCCTTTCCACCCAATTGCTTGGTACCATAATTATGACGGAGGGCGCGCCTTTTATACCAATCTTGGACATGTGCCTGCTGATTTTACAGATCCTGCTTATTTAAGCCATATTGCGGCGGGTATCATTTGGGCGGGTACTGGAAAAAAATAATAGTAGCTGCTTAATTAAAAAATACTTCGTCTACAAATACCCATGCAGGCGTTCCCTTTCCAGGATGCCATTGTGGAAGTTGTTTTAAGTTGCGTAAAGTGAACTTATAGAATTTATAATTTTTCCCTTTAGGAACTTTTAGTTTGAAAGCTTGTGTTTGATTGATATTAGTCTCCTTTGAATATGCTTTTGTAATGTTGGTAAAGTCGACATTTTGGATTTGTTTATATTGCTTACCGTCCTCACTAGCTTCCATTTGAATAGTTTGAATTGGAAATATATAACTACCTGTATTTATTAAAGTATTAAATATGACTTCATTTAATGAGGTTGCTTCATTAAATCGCATGACAAATTCCATATTCGTTTTCATATAGCCCAACCATTTACCATTTCCAAAATTTACATCCCCTAATTCGTGATCAATAATGGTTTGTCCTCCGCTTCCAATGTATTTAGAATCAGGCTGTGTGATAAGCGTAATATTATCAGGATTCAATTCAGACTTATAAAAAGATTTTTGAATCACATCACTAGCAATCCACCCTTTTTTAAATACCTTGGTTTTTAAGGTAGTATTAGTATTGAGTACAATTGGTTTAGAATAGGTTGGGCTAGTGATACTATCTGGTTCGGTATCGTCCAAAGTATATTTAATAGTAACTCCTTTTAAAAAGTGTTTGAGGGGTACATTAATATGATCGATAATAATGGTACTATCTTGTTCAATAATGGGCTTATTTAATTTCAAAATCGCAGCCTCTAAATTATCGCCTACAACTATTTCAACAGCAGGATATTTACTTGCAACAGGTGCAATGTCATTTTGTTTTAATCCATTAACCCACAGTTGCACTTTTTTGATATTACTTCCTTTTAAAAGGACTTGTAATTGATTAGCATTAATGGGCATACCCACTAAAGAAATGGATTGTAATTTTTTTAGCGTATTGAGTGCTAGTATATCTTGTAAGTTAAGTTTGGTAAAATTCAGGTTGAGTTTTTCTAAATTGCTGAATGTTGCAATAATTTCAATATCCTTTTTGTTTAAAGGAATGTTTTGCATATTGAGGGTTGCAATTTGATCCTTTATTTCCTCGAGTTTCTCTAAGTAGGTTGTTTTGTAAAATGCTCCCTGAAAAAAGTTTACATTTATTTTATCACCTCCGTGGTAATTGTACTGCACGGATACATAATTATTATTAAATGGGGCTAAGTCAGCCTGCTCCTTATTATTTGCAATAACAGGTGTTATGTATTGAGTCGCTAAAATATAAAGGCTGTCGGTTTTGCTCAATGCTTTCAGGGCTTTATTTAAATCACCACCTAACTGCATCCACTTTGTTAAAATAGCCAACTCTTCCTTGGTTAATTGCTTTTTATCAGTTGGAGGCATATGTTTTTCATCAGCCATTGGTAAATGAATTCTGTCCGTAATTTGGTCCTTATTTTTTCCACCCTTTTTAATTAATTCAATACTTGTTAATTGTAAATCACCTTTTATTTTATCGCCTCCATGGCAAGTAACGCACTTATTTAATAATATGGGTTGTACTGCTTTTTCATAGACCGTTAATAAAGAATCAGGTTTATTACTATCAACAGCTTTAATTGCTGTTGGCATTGACAAGGCTTCTTTGCCATGGGTTAGTTGTCCTCCTTTATGCGTGAAAAATATAATGGTAACAAAATAAATAACTGCAACTAATTGACGAAGTAATTTATTGGACGCAAAGGTATTTTTATGAATCAATACGATCATCCAAGCAATTAGGGAAATGCTTAGACCTCCCCATTGGTGTATCGTTAATAGCGACTTATCATAATTACCTCCAACAGATATAAATATGCCCAACAGTGCAACGATGGATGCAAGTAATGCGTTTATGCCAAATAAATATTTTTCAATTTCTTCACTAATGGTTGGTTTAAAATTCAGTAATAAATAAATGCTTACAAAAATGCCAAGCACAATAGGGAAGTGAAGTATTACTGGATGCCAATTACCGAGCCAGGAAAGCATTTTTCCTAAATCCAATTGATTACTGAAAATACATAGTAAAATCAAGCAAGGATTAATAACCCATAATAGGTTTTCAATAATAGTGATTGGATTTATTTTCTTCATCCTAGCTTATAATTTCTTTTACCACATTACCTGCCACGTCCGTTAATCTATAGCGTCGTCCTAAATGTTTGAAAGTGAATTTTTCATGATCAACACCCATCAAATGCATTACGGTTGCATGAAAATCATGCACGTGCACAGGAAGTGTATTAATATTATATCCAAAGTCATCGGTCTCTCCATATACACCCGGCTTAACGCCACCACCTGCCATCCAAATCGTAAAGCAGCGTGGATGATGATCACGACCATAATTGTCTTTTGTTAAAGCACCTTGACAATAATTGGTTCTTCCAAATTCACCTCCCCATATAACAAGTGTTTCATCCAATAAACCTCTTTGTTTTAAATCCTTAATCAGCGCTGCGGATGGTTGATCCACATCCTTACATTGTCCCACTAACTCATCCGGTAAATTATTATGTCCATCCCATCCTTGATGATATAATTGAACAAATCTTACACCACTCTCTGATAATTTACGTGCTAATAAACAGTTGGCTGCATAAGTGCCTGGCAGTATACATTCTGGTCCATACATTTTTATAATGGATTCAGGTTCATTTTGCAAGGAGGTTACTTCAGGTACTTCCATTTGCATTCGATACGCTAATTCGTATTGTTGAATTTTGGTAACAATTTCGGGATCTCCGATTTCTTTATAGGATTGTTCATTTAAGTCTGCGATTTCATCGAGCATTTTTCTTTTTTCACCTCGGTCGATAAATTCAGGATCACTTAAATATTTCACCGGCTCATCGCCACTACTAAATTGCACCCCTTGGTGTATAGAATCTAAAAATCCATTAGACCATAATTTTGAATATACCCCTTGACCATTTCCTTTTCCCTTACTCAATAAAACAGTAAATGCAGGCAAGTTTTTATTTTCACTACCTAAGCCATAACTAATCCAGGAGCCCATGCTAGGACGGTTTCCAACTTGTGCGCCTGTTTGAAAAAAAGTAAGTGCAGGGTCGTGATTGATAGCTTCTGTATATAAGGAACGTATAATGCAAAGCTCGTCACTGATGCTTGCTATATGTGGAATGGTTTCACTGAAATAAGCACCTGTATTTTTATTTTGTGTGAAATTAAATCTAGTACCCGCTAAAGGAAATTTAGTTTGATTCGCTGTCATACCCGTTAAACGTTGACCTTGTCTTATGCTTTCAGGTAAATCCTGCCCATGCATTTGTTGTAACATGGGTTTGTAGTCAAATAAGTCCAGTTGTGATGGTGCACCATTTTGGAATAAATAAATAACACGTTTTGCTTTAGGTGCAAAATGAGGAAGTACATTATTAAATAGGTCTTCTTCATTTTTTGCATCAAAAATTCCTGGAATCATTAAGGAGCCTAGTGCCATACCTCCTAACCCTAAACTAAGCTTAGATAAAAACTTACGCCTATTTTGATTCAACCCATGTTCAATAAACTCATTCATGGCACTATGATTTAGTAATGGTTTCGTCTAGGTTATACAATAACAAACATATTTTCATAAGTGCAGCAACCTCAGGCTCGTTTTTCATTTTTAATTGATTATTAAATTCGCCTGTTGTGATTGTCTTTTTAATTAATAATTTATTTGCTTTATAATATGCTTCCTGATTTTCGAAATATTTAATGAGTTTGTTCGCTTCTGAGGATTTTGGTTGTCGAACAAGAACTATTTCAAATGCCTTTTTTATTTTTTCCTCAACACTTAAATTTTCAGCACTTAATTTTTGTGCTAATACCCTTGACGCTTCCAATACGGTTGGATCATTCAACATATTTAATGCTTGTAATGGCGTATTGGTCGTTGAACGTTTTGCTTCGCATTGATCACGATTACTTGCATCAAATAACATCATACTTGGTGGCGGTGCCGTTAACTTAATAAATGTATACATGCCGCGTCGATATAATGCCTCGCCATGATCCTGTTTATAGGCAGCTAGTTGTCCACGACCTGAAGTGGTGCTTTCCCAAACCCCTTTTGGTTGATAGGGTTTTACACTTGGCCCTCCAATGCTGGTATTTAATAATCCGCTGGTGCTTAAAATCCAGTCTCTAATAAATTCGGCTTTTAAGCGAATACGAGATGATCTTGCATAGTAATTATTTTCAGAATCTTTTTCCAAATGCTTTTTACTTATTACAGATGATTGCATATAAGTGGCGCTACTCATAATTTTCTTCACTAAATATTTTATATCCCATTGGTGCTCCATAAAATCAACAGCTAACCAATCTAATAATTCGGAATGTGTAGGAAGCTCACCTTGCAATCCAAAGTCACCCGATGTTTTTACCAAGCCCTTGCCAAAAATATCTTGCCATATAAAATTCACAAAGACCCTTGCTGTTAATGGATTTTTTTTATTGACTGTCCACTTTGCAAGTCCCAAGCGGTTGCGTTCATATTTAGTGGTGTCAAATGGCATGATGGCTTCAATAGCAGCTGGCTTCACCAAAGTACTTGGCGCATCATACCTGCCACGACTTAATAAATAGGTTGGTCGAACAGTATCACCCATCACGGACACTTCCATTTTGCCGGTATCCTTGGTATTTAAATATGCGAATATGTTTTTTCTATCCTCAGCAGTAATATAAAGCTTTGGTGTTTTTGCAGGCGTTGAAATACTCACATCACCTTCGTATCCTTTTTCTTTGCTAATATTAAAAAACGCATATAGTTGATAATAATCCTTTGCACTGAATGGATCGTATTTGTGATCATGACACTGCGCACATTCAATAGTTACCCCTAATATTGCTTTTCCGTAAGTTCTTGTTTTGTCAATGTTATTTGTTACGCGATATTCTTCCTCAATGACACCACCTTCCTCGGTGTATTTATGATTCCGCCAAAATGCAGTTGCTAAAATGGTTTCTTTATTATTGTTGGGCATTAAGTCTCCCGCAATTTGTTGCATTAAAAATTCATCATAATGCATGTTTTTATTGAATGCTTTAATCACCCAATCACGCCAAGGCCACTGTGTTCTGATATTGTCGTCCTGATAGCCATAGGAATCAGCATACCTGGCCAAGTCCAACCAAAGCAGGGACATTTTTTCACCATAGGCAGGCTTACGCATGAGTTGATCCATTAATTGACTATACCAATTGCTCGTATTGTTATTACGCCAGTTTTGTAAATCGGCATAGGATGGAGGAAGTCCTGTTAAATCAATGAAGGCTCTTTTTATTAAGTTTTCTTTTTCAGCTATTTGATTAGGGGATAAATTTTTCTCTTCAATTTTTTCTGCTATGAAATAGTCAATTTCATTTTTTACCCAATCATCATTTTCTATTTTTGGTAATACCGTTTTTATAGGTGCTACAAATGACCAATGCTTTTCATATTTTGCTCCTTCCTTAATCCATCGCTTAAAAATATTAATTTCTTCGGGCGTTAATTTAGCTAAATGACTTTCCGGTTGTGGCATGATTACATTTGGATCGGTTGATTCAATTCTTCTAATCAATTCACTTTTTTCGGGACTGCCCGGTACGATTGCATAATGGCCTTTATTTTTTGTTAATTCAGCTAATGCAGTTTCAGGTTTATCTAAACGCAGGCCTGCTTTCATTTTGGTTACATCGGGCCCATGACATGAAAAACATTTATCTGATAAAATAGGCCTGATGTCATGATTATAAGAAATTGGTTTTTCTTCCTTTGTGTTATTCAAAAATACAAAACCGCTTACGCCTGCCACAAGTGCGGCAATGATAATAAGTACAAAACTTAGTTTATATTTTTTAAAGAAAATCAAACTTATACTTTTGAAAATTTATAAGGATATACTTTTCCGGAAGCCCATTGTGCAACATATATATTTCCATCATCATCCACACAAACATCATGCGGATGATTTAATATTTTATCAGTTTGCGACATGGCTTGTAATTTACCATTCACATAAGTTGGTTCACTGCCTCCTAAGTTGGAAACCACTTTATTGTTTTTATCTAGTATGGTAATGAATCCAGAATGTTCCGTGTCTAAATTTGGAGAACGCAATACTGCTGCGTATAAATAGTCGCCTTTAATTACAGGTCGACAAACACATGCGCCTGGTAAATGAATTACTTCCATTAGTTTACCATCCAAGCTAAAACGTTTAAAGGCATTGCGTGTACGATCCGTAATCAAAAGGGTAGTAGCGCCATTTCGCTTATCAACACAAATACCATGTGCGTTATCAAAATGTGATTCGCCTTCCCCTCTACCTCCAAAAACATTTTTCAAATTTCCTTTCTCATCATAATGCATAATATGCTGTGCACCATATCCGTCAGCAATATAAAACTCACCATTTTCTAAAACAGTTGTTTCAGTGGGAACAAATGCTTCGGGCTTTGCATAAGCTGCAACATCCTTAGGTGCATTGATGGTGAAAATTATTTTTCCATCCATGGTTGTTTTATACACCTGATGTTTATCGGTATCGGTAATAAATAAATAATCGTTTTTTCCATCATGCTGCACTGTTAATCCATGTGCTCCTGGAAATTCATGCCCCCAACTTTCAATTAATTTCCCTTTTTTATCATACACAATCACATTGTTTTTTGTTTCATTGGTTAACAATACAATGCGGCCTTTCCCATCCTGTATCATTTCATGACAATCATTCACGGGTGTTTTGTCTGTATTTAAATTACCCCAGTTCGTATCAAGGGTATACTTCATATGGTTATGACCATACATAGTTGTTGTTGGATTCATATGAAATTTGCTTGTGATGAAGATGCCCATGGTGGACACGGCGCTATCTTTTAAAAAGGATCGTCTTTTCATGGTAAAAGCAGGCAATCGTTAATGGCCTTACCAAATTTATTGATTTAGTGGCACAATTAATATGATAAATAGGAGATAATTATAAAATAATCTAAGCATAATTAGAAGCCATGCACTTTTTCCATTAATTTAGTGCCTTAAAATATAGTATATGAAAAAAATAACTCTGGGTCTTTTATTCATATTATCCTCTTTTGTCTTGAATGCACAAAAAACAATTACTTATGAGGAGATGAAGACCATTTCTAAAGGTATGTTTGAGTCAATTGATTGTGATAATTATGTTGCAAAAGATGCACATACCTATAAAGTAGGGGACACCATAAAAATAGGAAGACCTTCTTCAAATAAATCATTTGCTTTTATAACAGTTGGAAGTGGAGTGGCCTCATCTATGTCAGGAAAAGGTCCAGAATATGTTGATGCTTCTTATAGTGGAAATAACACAATCATCAAGAGTATGTATGTAGGCGGGAGCAAGAAAAGCGGATATAAAATGTATGTTATCGGTAAGGGAAGATGTGGCTTGTGCCCTAACAATACAATTGATTTTGAAGAAGCCATTGCAACTGGAGAAATCCAATCAGCTGGAATGACCAGAGAACAAGCAATTGCTAAATTAAAAGAAGCAAAAGACCTAGTTGATTTAGGTATGATGACTAAAGAAGATTTTGAAAAATTAAAAGCTGAATTAAGTAAAATTATTATGCAGAAATAAAAGGCAGTGCCTATCATATTGATAAATAATACAAATAAAAAAAGCCGCTTCTTTTGAAAGCGGCTTTTTGTTGCTGTAGGGGGAGGGTTCGAACCTCCAAGGGGCAGTTAGCTATAACACAAAGTTCAGTGGTCGACCCTGGTCGCCTATTGCTAGACGGCTCTATGTTACGTTTATCCCGTGATCCCCGCCTTCGAGACAAGAAGGTATGTATGCCGAAATTTCATCACCCCACAGTATTAAGAACTTATCATTTGAGGGTTTTCAGTGTGTTTCCCCTTATTTGATAAATCAAAACTAACATAATGGCCTATATGTTGCAAATAATTTAAGTATTATTTTTAAAATATAGAAATAATTTAATAATTTGGCATTTTATTTAATAATATACAATTA
>CANETM010000035.1 GCA_947441205.1 Bacteroidota bacterium
AAAAAAAGGATGGAATGCCATAAGTTACATGGGTATACGCCTTGGCTGGGCCAAATTACTTCCTAATAGGTTAAATAATTATTATCCAAATGAATGTAGGTTATTGAAATACTAATATTTATACATAATTTTTTATTTAATATTAATATTAGCTTTTACTTTGCATTTGTATTTTGTAACTTTGCCACATGCTTAAAAGAGGTATTTTATTTTTATTATTGATCATTGGAATTTTTTCTAGTGATATGACATTTGCTGCAAAGCGAAAGTCCTCTAAGCATTCCGTTCATCGAACTTCAAAGTCGAAAAAGCGTAACCTTACTAAGAAGTCTAAAAAAAGTACTAAAGGAAGGAGAACTGTTGCTAAAGGAAGATCAAAGAATGCTAAATACCACAAAAAGTCAATCAATAATGTCACTGCAAAAAATCAAAACATTGTTATTGAAAAGACAGGGGATGGTCCAAAGCAAATGATTGCTTTGAACACTGAAAAAGCAAGAATCTCGGATAGCGTTAATAAATCAACTATAATTAATGGTGGAAGTAAAGACAATGAAGGTTATTTTGCTTCTTTATTTGCTTCAAAAAATCGTGCAGCTTCCTTTCAAACACTTGAAGGTACCGCTGCAGTATTCAAAAGTATTAGTGGTTGGGACGATAAAAAGTTTTATGTATTAACTAATTTATTGCCAGTTGGTACGATTGTTAGAATTACGACGCCTGATTTAAAAAGTATATGTGCTAAAGTTATTAATGCATTACCTGAAGTTGGTAACTCAGTTCAATATCGATTAAACGATGCAGCTGCAGCTATTTTAGGCATTAATAACAAGACCTTCCCAGTTTCCGTTACCTATTAATTTTTTACTATGAAATGCAAATTTTGTGCATGCCTTTTTTCACTGGCATTATTTTTTGTAAGCTGTGCGCAACAAAAAAGTGAAAACACTACTATTTCAGCTCAAAATTTTCAAAACGCTATTCAGCAATCAGCTGCGCAAATCTTAGATGTAAGAACGGCAACCGAATATCAAGGAGGGCATATTAAAAATGCTTTACAAGCAAATTGGAATGATCAAAAAGAATTTGAATCACACACGCAACATTTAGATAAAAATATAACAGTTTATATTTATTGTCAAGCAGGTGGACGAAGTGCTGCAGCGCAAAGCAACCTTATTGAAAAAGGGTATAAGGTGGTTAATTTAGAAGGTGGTATGAGTAATTGGAAAATGAATGGACTGCCAGTTGAAGGATCGAGTAATACGGTTCAAATGAAGGTCGACGATTTTGATCATGTAGTTGCAGCTAATAAGTTAGTCCTAGTTGATATTGGAGCAACATGGTGTCCACCTTGTCGTAAAATGACACCAGTTATTGATAAAGTTAAAAGTCAATTTGCAAATAAACTTTATTTCCTAGCGGTTGATGGGGGAATTGATATGGATGTAATGAAGCACCTTCAATTTGAAACACTTCCAACTTTTATTATTTATAAAAATGGAAAAGAGGTTTGGAGAAAAACAGGCATTGTTGAACAGGATGAATTTGTAAAATTCTTACAATAAATTACAAAATATTCATTCAGCTTGTTTTTGTAAATTCGAAACATTAAGGTTTTCTGTAGCCTCTTAAAAAGACAGCAATAGGCATTCTCTTTTTCCCTTCCCATTGTATATCGTTCAATAAAAGGTATCCATTTTTGCATGCAATTTTTGCAAATGTTTTCCCATCTGTTAAAAAACTGCCAGGTATTTCATTAGGTTTTTCTTCCTCAACTAGCGTACTATATAATTTAACAATTTTTCCGTCCACTTTAGTAATGGCACCTGGAAAAGGGGCAAGTCCGCGTACATGATTATGGATTGATTGCACATTGTTATCCCAATTTATTTCACAATCAGCAGTGAAAATTTTTGGAGCGTGCTTAATGTTTTGAGAAAATTCATTTGTTGTGGCCAAGCTTTGAGGTACGGATTGAATTGTTCCGTCGACAAGTCCGTTTAATGTTTTTACCAATAAATTTGCGCCGACCACCATCATTGTATCATGTAATTCACCAGCAGTCATATTTTCAGTGATTGCAATTCGGTCTTGTAATAATATATCGCCGGTATCAATGGCATGTTGTAATTGGAATGTGGTCACCCCTGTCTCCTTTTCACCATTCATGATAGCCCAATTGATAGGAGCTGCACCACGGTATTGAGGCAATAAGGAGCCATGTACATGTAAAGTTCCCATGGGAGGTAAGGACCATATTTTTTCAGGTAACATTCTAAATGCCACTACCACTTGCAAGTCCGGTTGCCAAGCGCTTAGGGCATCGAAAAATTCGGGTGATTTTAGTTTTTCGGGTTGCAATAAGGGTAAATTATTAGCTATTGCAAACAGTTTTACAGCACTTTGTTGGAGCTGCATTCCTCTGCCACCGGTCTTATCAGGGGCTGTAACAACACCAACAACATTCATTTTAGCTTCTAATAAGGCACTCAAAGAAGCCACCGCAAAAGCAGGGGTCCCCATAAAAACTATCCTAGGTTTTTTGTCCATGGGGCAAAGTTAGTTTATCTGCCATAATTATGTACTTTTGCCCTTTGTGCCCTAGGCGCTTTATTTAAAAAATACAATATGCAACAAGTAACAAAAGGAGATACCATTCAAGTGCATTATCATGGTACTTTAACTAATGGCGAAATTTTTGATTCTTCAAATGGAAGAGCACCATTAGAATTCGAAGTTGGAAGCGGGATGGTAATTCCTGGTTTTGATAACGGAGTTTTAGGAATGAAAGTAGGTGATAAAAAAACAATTAATATTCCATTTATGGAAGCGTATGGTCCTAAACAACCAGAAATGATTGTTGAGTTCCCTAAAACACAATTTCCTCCAGATTTAAATCCTGAAGTAGGTATGGCACTTACCATGAATAATGGGCAAGGTCAACAATTTCAAGTAATCGTAGTTGAAGTTAAGGACGAAGTAGTCGTATTAGATGCAAATCATGCTTTAGCTGGTCAAGATTTAGTTTTTGATTTAGAATTGGTGAATATCGATACACCTTCAAAAATCATCACTGAGTTTTAATTTCATTAAGTATTCATTTATTATACCAATAGTATACTTAGTATAAATTGTTAAGGCGTTCCAAATTTTTGGAACGCCTTTTTTTATTCGACAAATTCAAATTATCTTCATTTATCTAACCATTTAGTAATAGCTGTAAAAATTATATCTACACAATAATACCTCATTAACAATATGGAATTAAATGCAATTTTATTGGCTGAAAGATTTATGCGTTATGCGAAAATTGAAACGCAAAGTAATCCGGATAGTTCAACATTTCCATCCTCTAGCAATCAAAAAAACTTATCCGAATTATTAGTGGCTGAATTATTGAAAATGGGAATTAAGGATGCTCATTTGGATGAGTATGGCTATGTAATGGCGACTATTCCTTCAACTATTCCATTAATTAAATCGGCTTCAAATGCAAAGCAGGGTGAAGCGAATGAAAATGCTATTCCTGTAATTTGTTTTTGTGCACATGTTGATACTGCTCCTGATTGCAGTGGTACCAATGTGAAACCCATTCTTCATCAAAATTATGATGGAGCGCCCATTGTATTGCCTGATGACGCCAATCAAATAATTACTACAAACCAATATCCATATTTAAATGAATTCATTGGGGATATGATTATTACTGCATCAGGGAAAACACTATTGGGTGCTGATGATAAAGCGGGGGTTACCATAATTATGGAAATGGCTCAATATTTAATGCAACACCCGGAAATTAAACATGGCGATATAAAAATATTATTTACGCCAGATGAAGAAGTGGGAAGAGGTACCGAGAAATTAGATATCAAAAAACTAGGAGCTGATTATGGATATACATTAGATGGTGGAGAAATTGGCTGTTTTGAAATGGAAACTTTTAGTGCTGATTATTTAGTCTTACATATTGATGGTGTCATTGCTCATCCAGGTGCAGCCAAGGGAGTGATGCAAAATGCCATTAAAGTTGTAGGAGAAATTGTGGCAGCTTTACCTAAACACGAATGGTGTCCTGAACATACTGAGAATAGAGATGGTTTTATTCATCCCAATCGAATTGAAGGGGGAGCCGAAAAGGCGAGAATTGAATTTTTAGTCCGCGATTTTGATACGCAGCAACTCAAAAGTCATGCAAATAAATTATATGATATAGCAACATCGGTTGTAAATAATTGTGCTGATTTTTCAAATGTTAAATTAAGCATGGAAGTAACTGAGCAATATAGAAATATGAGAGATATAATTGATCAATATCCAGTTATTTCAGAAAGAGCAATAAGCGCGTATAAGAAAGCAGGTGTGGTCCCTAAAATCAGTCCTATTCGAGGTGGTACTGATGGTAGTCGTATGAGTTTTATGGGATTGCCAACTCCCAATATTTTCACAGGCATGCAAGCTATTCATAGTAAACACGAATGGATAGGTGTTAGAGATATGCTAAAGGCGACAGAAGTATTGGTAAATTTGGTAGAAATAATTTAACTTTAGAAAATAAAAAATAGCATATGTTGTATTTGTTAGACGTAGCCGAAAATAAAATTTCATTAATTAGTTTATTACAAAAGGGTGGATGGATAATGTACCCATTATATGCATTGTTAGTAATTGCTATTTTTGTTTTTATCGAACGTTTATTAGCTATCAAAAAAGCGGGTGCTATTGATCCAAATTTTATGCCAATCATTAAGGATCATTTATTATCTGGCAATGCAAGTGCTGCTAAAAGTGTTGCAAAAAGTACCGAAAATCCAGTTGGGAAAATGATTGAAAAAGGATTAATGAGAATAGGCAAGCCTTTAGATGCTATTGAAAAAAGTATGGAAAATGTAGGGCGCTTGGAAATGTATTCCATGGAGCGTAATTTAAATATATTATCATTAGTTGCAGGTATTGCTCCCATGTTTGGATTTTTGGGAACAATCATTGGTATGGTTCAGTTGTTTTATGGCATTGCTTCAACTGGCGAGTATACATTAAATACGATTGCGGGTGGTATATATACAAAAATGATTACCTCGGCAACTGGTTTAATTATTGGATTAATAGCTTATGTGGGTCATAATTATTTATCAACACAAATTGATAAAGCAGCCAATAAAATGGAAGTGGCAAGCGCCGATTTCTTAGACATTTTACAAGAAACTACGCATTCCTAATATAAGTTTATGAATTTAAGAAAGCGATTAAGAGACCAGCCCGAAGTGCACACAGGTGCATTGAATGATATATTATTTATTCTATTATTATTCTTTTTGATAGTTTCTACTTTGGCGAACCCAAATGTTATTAAAGTGTCAAATCCTAAATCGGCAAGTGACACTAAAGCAAAGCAAACGGTAGTGGTCACCATTGATAAGGACCAGCATTTATTTATTGGCTCAACGCCTGTTTTAATGGACTCTTTATCGAGTCAATTAAAAACCTTTTTGGGTAAGGAAACTGAAAAACCTTCGGTTGTAATAAATGGAGATAGTGTTGCTAAGCTTGGCGTAACCATTCAAGTGATGCAAATTATAAAACAACTTGGCGCGACTCCTGTGGTTGCTGTTGATCCATCAAACTAAAGTTATTTTTTATTTTCTTTTAAGCTTGCCCTTAACATTCTGTCTTTTCCAAACATGTCCTGTCTCAATTCGGCATGATATCCCATTTCATCAAATAAAGCTAGTAATGCTTTTCCTTGGTCATAATGCAATTCAAAAAATAGTTGACCATTAGGACTCAAATATTGTTTACCTAACCTTGCAATTACGCGGTAAAAAATAAGCGGATCTTCATTGGTAACGAATAAGGCAATGTTGGGTTCAAAATTTTTCACTTGCACCTGCATGTTTGCATTTTCCTTATAGGGTATATAGGGGGGATTGCTAACAATAATGTCATAGTTATTGGGTAAGTAAGCAGTAGCCAAAATATCTTCCTGTAGCCAACTAATATCAGCATTTAAAGCTGTTGCATTTTGTTTGGCAACATGTAAAGCAGTTTCGCTAATATCTAAGCCAGCAATCATGCAACTGGGTAATGCTAAAATTAATGAAATTGGAATACAACCCGATCCTGTTCCAATATCCAATATCTGTAAAGGTTTGTTTTTTTTGGTAGCATATTCGATGATCCAATCCACCAATTCTTCCGTTTCAGGTCTTGGAATTAAAACATTTTCATTGACCATTAATTCATTACCCATGAACCAGGCTTTATTAGTAATATATTGTATTGGCTTGCCTTTTTTTAAATCTGCTACTGCTTCTAATAAAGCAGTTTGCTGATTTGCATCCAGCGCTTCATCCTTATGCAATACTTGTTGAATTTGGTTCCATCCAGTAATATGTTCCAATAAAATGGCAATTAAACTGCTCAATTCTATGCTTTCATATTCGTTAGCTAATTCCTGTTTGATTGTTTGCTTCAATGCTTGTAAACTCATACTGCAATGTTACAAATGATTGATGATTATGAGTTAGCTTTGAGCTGTTATTATTTAGCATTATTTAAATGGACCCTTTTTTTTACAATACTATTGAACAACCTGCATTAGCTGAGTTTAAAGATAGAGGTAGTAAGTTTTTAGCTTATAGTTTTCCAGTGCATAACATTGATACCTGTAAAAAGCAACTTGCCTTGCTTAAAAAAGAACATCCCAAAGCGGTTCATCATTGTTTGGCATACCGAATTGGAATTGATGGGGCTACTTTTAGAGTTAGCGATGACGGAGAACCAGCTGGCTCAGCTGGACGACCTATTTTGGGTCAAATTGATAGCAAGCAATTAACCAATATAATGGTGGTGGTAGTAAGGTATTTTGGCGGGACCTTATTAGGCGTTCCGGGCTTAATTAATGCCTATAAAACAGCTACATCCTTAGCATTGCAATTATCGCCCATTATTCAAAAGCCCGTTGAAATAACCTATACACTTAGTTTTGATTATCAAAAAATGAACGAAGTGATGATGATTGTCAAGTATTATAATTGTTCGGTAGTGGAACAAACTGCTCAGTTATTTGTGGAATTAAAAATAGGTATCCCAAAACATCGTTTGGAAGAAGTATTAAACAAAATTACCGAATTACATGGAGTAAGTTTTTCAACTGCATTGATAGCGTGATGAATGCTTAAAATTCAAGCGTTACCTGTACATTAAAATCTGATTTTAATACTTGTAAAATCCTTCACCCGATTTAACGCCTAAGTTCCCTTCCCTAACCATCTTAACCAATAAAGGACAGGGCGCGTATTTATCATCCTTAAAACCTTCCTGCATAATGTCTAAAATATTTTTACAAACATCAAGACCAATATAATCAGCTAATTGCAAAGGTCCCATTGGGTGGGCCATACCTAATTTCATTATTTGGTCAATCGTTGCCGCATCACTAATACCTTCAGAGAATGCAATGATTGCCTCGTTAATCATAGGCATTAAAATTCGATTTGCAATAAATCCAGGAGCATCTTTTACAACGCAAGGAATTTTGTCAATCGTTTTTGTTAGTTCAACAATAGTATACGTGGTTACTTCGTCCGTCAGTTTGCCATTAATGATTTCAACCAATTTCATAACAGGTACCGGGTTCATAAAATGCATGCCAATTACTTTATTTGGCCTATTTGTTACAGATGCTAATTCAGTAATTGAAATGGATGAAGTATTTGTTGATAAAATACAATGCTCATTTGCAAATTGATCCATTTGTTTGAAAATGTCTTTTTTAATAGCACTATTTTCAGTTGCAGCTTCAATGATTAAATCAATATTTTCAACGCCTGAGGCAATGGACTGAAAAGTTGAAATACGTAAAAGTGATTGCACCTTATCCTGTTCACCAATTATGCCTTTTGTTATTTGGCGATCTAGATTTTTAGTTATGGTATTTATTGCTTTCTCTAAAACCTGATTATTAGTGTCAATTAAATGAACTTCAAATCCTTTTTGTGCAAATACATGAGCAATGCCATTTCCCATTGTCCCAGCGCCTATAACGGCAACTCTTTTTATTGAATTTAGCATTGGTCTATCTTAAAATTAATTTTTTGATTTAAAATCTCCTCTCTTCCATGAATTAATAAAGCTTTTCCATGCTACTGGATTTAAAATATTCATAGGTGGTAATTGTCCTGAATAATAATATCTAGCCGCTTGGTTAGTTAAGGATGCACCCACCGCTTCCTTACCATCACGAGGCAAACTTGCAAGAATGATTCTTTTTTGAGCTTCGTTTGTATTTTTCCTAGCAGTCTCGTACAAGTCGTCGTCAACTTTTGCATTCACAAAATCCCTTTCAAATTGAGCTCGTGTAGGACGAGGTTTTAAAATGGTAGCAGGTAAAAAGTTGGTGTCATTTACCATTAATTGAATTACACTATATTGGTTACCTTCTAAGTTAGTAGGAATTGAAATAACTCGGTCTTTGAAACCAATACAGGTAAAGATGATTTTTTCACCTTTGTTTACTGCAATTGAAAAAACGCCATCATTATTAGTGATGGTCCCTCTTCCTTTTTTATTAACTACTACGCTTGCAAAAGGGATGGCTTTTAAACTATCCGCGGTCATTACAACCCCATAAAGCTGTACAACGGAATCACGATAAATATTAGGAGTACTTGTAGTTCCTTGTTGCGCAAATGAATTTTGGCTGAACAAGCAAAACAGTATAATAATAGGTATTAAAATTGATTTTTTCATGACAGTACAAATTTAAGCCAGATGCTTCAAATTTTTGCGAAAATAAGCCTCCCAAGAGTTAACTTTGTATCTGTTTTTAACTTTTTAACAAAAACTTCAAAAATGACAGCAGCAGACATACTAAAAGCACTCAGTAACGTTCAAGAACCCGACTTGGGAAAGGACTTGGTGACTTTAAATATGATACAGGATATAAAAATCGATGGCCTTCAGGTAAGCTTTACAATTGTATTAACGACCCCAGCATGTCCAATGAAGGACTTAATGAAAAATGCATGTGAAAATGCGATTAAATTATTAGTCAACAAAGAAGCAATAATCACGGTAGGATTTACTTCCAATACAAGCACGATCCGAAAGACAGACGATAAAATTTTATCAAAAGTTAAAAATATTATCGCAGTTGTAAGTGGAAAAGGTGGCGTTGGTAAAAGTACTGTTTCGGCAAATCTAGCTTTAGCATTGGCTGAAGGTGGTGCAAAAGTGGGTTTAATGGATGCTGACATTTATGGTCCTAGCGTACCCATCATGTTTGGGGTTAGAGGGCAACGACCTTTAATGAAAGATGAAAATGGAGAAGGCATCATTATACCCATTCAAAAATTTGGTATTAGCTTAATGAGTATTGGCTTATTAGTTGATGAAAAAGATGCTGTTGTATGGAGGGGCCCTATGGCCAGCAGTGCAATAAGACAATTTATTAACGATGTGGATTGGGGTGAGTTGGATTATTTAGTTATTGATATGCCACCAGGCACGGGCGACATTCATTTAACCATTATGCAAACGGTACCAGTTACGGGTGTCGTAATTGTAACTACACCACAGACTGTTGCTTTGGCTGATGCAAAAAAGGCTATTGCGATGTTTGGACAGGCGAATGTTAAAGTACCAATCATTGGCTTGGTTGAAAATATGGCTTACTTTACGCCAGCCGAGTTGCCAAATAATAAGTATTATTTATTTGGTAAAGATGGTGGAAGAAATTTAGCATCAGAATATGATTTACCTTTTTTAGGACAAGTTCCATTGGTACAATCTATCAGAGAAGGGGGTGATTTAGGGGTTCCAGCAATGGTAGGTGATGATGAGGTTTCGAAAAATGCATTAAGAGAAGTTGTTTCAACAGCAATTCGTCAAATCGCTATTCGAAATGCCAATTTACCCAAAACACAAACTATTACGGTAGCTTAAAAGTTAGTCATGTCTCACAAAATAATCATAGCTATAGACGGGTATTCGTCCTGTGGGAAAAGCACATTGGCAAAAGCGTTGGCTACCAAATTGGAATATGTATTTATTGATACCGGCGCAATGTATCGTTCTATTGCTTTGTATTTTTTGCGTAATCATATTGCATTTGATGACCAGCCAGCCATTGAAAGCGCATTGCATAATATTAAATTACATTTTGAATTTAATCCAGTTACACAAAAAAGTGATATTTTCTTAAATGGTGAAAATGTCGAAGCGTTGATTCGCGAAATGAAAGTGAGTTCCAAAGTGAGTGAAGTTGCGTCGATTGCTGCTGTAAGAGATTTTGCCGTTGCTCAACAACAAGCAATGGGTGTTGACAAAGGTATTGTAATGGATGGTCGAGACATTGGCACAGTTGTATTTCCTCAAGCTGAGCTAAAACTATTTGTAACGGCCGATCCATTAATTAGAGCAAATCGACGATTATTAGAATTAAAGGCAGTTGACCCAAATATTACTTTAGAAATCGTAGCTGAAAATTTGAAACACCGAGACTTAATGGATAGTACAAGGGAGCATAGTCCGCTTAGACAAGCCAATGATGCGTTGGTTTTAGATAACACTCATATTTCAAAACAAGAGCAATTTGAAATTGCTCTAAATTGGGCAATGGAAAGGATAGGTTAATTTTCAATCCATTCATTAATTAGCTGTTCAAGTTCATTTTGTTTACCAAAATAGGCGGCTATTTTTTGAATAGAAGACTCAACAACCGCATCGGGACAACTTGCGCCACTTGTCATTAATATTTTAACAACAGGTTTTTTGGGGATATAGTTGTTAACCTTAATTGCATTTTTTGTTTTCCAATCATTCGAAATGATTTCATTTTCATCAATTATTTTACTGGCGTCGTCAATAAAATAGGTAGGTAGTTTTTGTTCACACAATTCAACTAAATGAGAACTATTACTGCTATTTTTCCCACCCATTACAATTGCTAAATCAGCTTTTGTTTCTAATAATCCAATAACAGCCGACTGATTATCGTTGGTTGCATAGCAAAGGGTATCACGTGTTTCAGCAAAGTGAGCGTCAATTTTTTGATTGCCATATTTCTCTACCATGATGCTTTTTAAATAATCCGA
>CANETM010000036.1 GCA_947441205.1 Bacteroidota bacterium
AAAATCAAGTTGATCCTCGTTGGTGATTTGTCCGGTGATGGTTCCTAAATAATGTAAAGCTTGACGGATATCCAAAGCAAGCAGGTCACCCGTTACATTATGTTGCAATCCTGTTTCCACATCATTCAAAGCCATTAATAATTTTTTCAAGGACGCTACATGTCTTGCATTGGTAATAATGGTGCCTTCTTTATGAATACCATCGCCCACTACTTTTTGAAATAATAAATCTTCTAGGGCTTTAATATTTTCTTTTTCTTTTGCTGATATAAAAAGCACCTCATTTAAGGATGCATTTTTTAAAATTTTATGGTCTGCTAATAAATCTTTTTTATTGCCAACTAATATTAATTTTTCGAACCCTACTTCGGTTTTCCAAACATTGACTTGTTCTATCACATTTGAATCATTGATATCAAATAAAGCAATTACAATATCGGCTCCTAAAATTTTTCCCTTACTCTTTTCAATCCCCATTTGTTCAATACTATCGGTAGTTGAGCTTCTTATACCTGCAGTATCAATGAGTTTAAATAATACCCCTTGGATATTTAAATATTCTTCTACGGTGTCACGCGTGGTTCCAGGTATTTCGCTTACCAATGCTCTATTTTCATTTAACAACGCATTTAATAAGGTTGATTTTCCTGCATTGGGTTTCCCAACGATGGCTACTTGCACTCCATTTTTAATAACGTTTCCTAATTTAAAAGAATCAAGCAACTCCTGCGTTTTAAGTTGTAATTGTTGAACTAATATTTCTAATTCTTTTTTATTTGCAAAAGCTACATCCTCTTGCGAAAAATCTAATTCTAATTCAATAAGCGCTGAGAATTTTATGAGCTTCTCACGCATAACATGCAGATCGTTTGAAAAACCTCCTTTCAAATTGTGTAATGCCGTTTTTCTTGCGGCTTCCGTATTACTTGCAATCAAATCAGCAACTGCTTCGGCCTGTGTTAAATCTAACTTACCATTTAAAAAAGCGCGTTGTGTAAACTCTCCTGGCTTTGCTATTCGTGCACCTGCATGAATCATTAATTGTAAAATAGAATCTTGAATCATGGGTGCTCCATGGCAGGATATTTCAACAACTTCTTCGCCAGTATATGATTTTGGTGCGCGATAAATACTTACCACCACTTCATCAATAACCTCTTGACCATTCATTAGCTTTCCGAAATGAACCGTATGTGATGGTTGATTTATTAAACTCTTTTTTGAAAATACCGAAGCTGTAATTTCTATTGCCTTAACTCCACTTAATCTTATAACAGCTATTGCCCCTAAACCAGGTGCTGTAGCTAAAGCAACAATCGTATCATTCCAAGTACTCAAATTTTCTCGCATGGGACAAAGATAATTTGTATTGATTGGAATTGAGCTAAAAAACAAATGCCAACCTTAAAAGGCTGGCATTTGTTTATACTTTAGAAAAAGTTGTATTAATCTTCTGAAACCATAAAGATTACAGCTTGTCTATGACGGTAAATTACATTACGGCCATTTTGAACAGCTGGTTTCCATTTTGGTCCTCTAGTAATTACACGAACCGCTTCATCAGCTGTACCATATCCAGGATTGTTTTCAGCTTTAACATCTGAAATACTTCCGTCTCTTGCTACAACGAATGATACAGTAACTGGATACTTACCAGCAGGTGCTCCATTTTCAACAGGTAAATCTCTATTTAAAGTACGCTCTAAATAACGAGTCCAACCTTGTAAGCCACCTGGGAATTCAGCAGGCTGTTGTACTACAGTAAAGATCTTATCAGTCTCTTCCTCAGGAGGAGCTGCTGGACCAGTACTTTGTTCAACGGGTGCTACAATACCATCGTCTTTGATACCTTTTTGATCAATGGTACCAATTTTAACGTCTTCTAATTTTTCAACTTCTTTTACCTCATCTTCTTTTTTAACTTCCTCATCTTTTACGATTTTAGGAGGTGTGAATTTCGCCATTTCCACTTTTGGTGGTTCTTGCTTTGGCGGTGGCGGTGGAGGTGGAGGTGGCGCTTTCTTTTCTTGGTTAACATCGGCCAAAGAAACATCCTGAACAATAATTTCAGTTTTTTCTGTTTTAGGCCTGTTAGACCAAATAGCACCAGCAGCTAATAATGCAGTGATGGCTATCATTACAAACAACGCATTCCTAAGACGGTCATTGTATGTTTTTCTTAGCTCATATGCACCATACTCCTTATATCTTCCCTCAAAAACGAGGTCTAATATATCGGCGGTTAATATTTTATTTATGTCCATTTTAATTGCTTTTAATTGCTTGAAGGTGTTGCTGTCGCGTCAGATTTGTCAATCAATTGTTGTTCGATGTCAAACACATCAACTAATGCAAATTTCTTTACAACGTTAATTGACATTTCATCTAATATATCGATTACATTTTTATAATTGCAATTTTGGCCTGGTTTAATCACGATTACTAAGTCATGCTCTGGATCATTGGGATCAGTTGAAATACTTCTTACATAAGCTTTCTTTTTCAAGATGACATCTCTAATTGAGTTCTCACCATTATAAGAAGCTGATAAAAAGTTTGAAGCGTCCGGTTTTAATTGGCCTTCATAGTAATATATATGATTATCAGCACCCATCAAGATGGTTAAAGCGCCTGACTCTTTAGCTTTATTTTGCTCATCAGGTTTTACTTTATCATCTGGCAAAAGCAACTTCAAAGCTGTTGGTTGACTCATCGTGGTGGTGAAAATAAAGAAGGTAATCAATAAGAAACCTAAGTCCACCATTGGTGTCAAATCGACACGCGTTGATAGCTTTTTTCCTTTTTTGACCCCTGGTCCTTTTTTATGGCCACCGCCCGAGGTATCTAATTCTGCCATAGTAAATAGCTTTTAATTAGTTTAAAATTTAGTTTTCCTGTTTTTCTCCATTCATGGATTTCTTGTATAATTCTGAACCTGCTGGCGCATTTTCAGGATTGGTTACCATTTGAAACTTTTGAATATTGTTTTTCTTGAATGCAGTTAATACTCCTTTGAATGAAGGATACTTTGAAAGATTGTCCCCTTTTAACAAAAGGTCCATTTTCATTCCAGCATATGCTTCATTAACGGCTTGCATCCAAACAGTTAATTCATTGTTCGAGGTATCCTTAACTGGTATTCCCGGAAGGAGATCTCCTTTTCTGTTTTCTTCAGAGATAGATAAGAATGAATTTAATCCGCTAAACGAAGAGCCGATAAAACTAGCAGCTTTAAATTTAGCAACATCAATTCCTAAGTTCTTAGTTGTATTCATTGAATTAGCAACTTGTTCTCTTTTTTGCTTATCGTCTATTGTAAGAAATACTTTGCCATCCTTGTCAATTGTAACTAATACAAAGTCCTTGTTTGGAGCCACTTTTGAAGACACTGAACTTGGTGTAGTTACAGCAATTGCTTCAGAAGGTTTGAATTTAGTTGTCAAAATGAAGAATGACAATAAAAGGAAAGCCACATCACACATGGCAGTCATGTCGATGGCGGTACTCTTACGAGGTAATTTGGCTCTACCCATTTGTATTATCTTTTAATTATTTATAAGGTTGCCCTTATTAAAATATTTTTTCTACTTTTCTACTATTTGTAGTTTGCTGCGAAGCTTTGAGTTAAAGTAAATCCAGACTCATCAATACCATATGTAATTGCATCGATTCTTGTAGTGAATACGTTGTACATAATGATAGCGACAGCTGAAGTACCAATACCTAATGCAGTATTATACAAGGCCTCAGAAATACCTTGAGATAATTCACGAGCAGCTTCACCACCACCTTCTTCACCTAATTTAGAGAAAGAACGAATCATACCTAAAACCGTACCGAACAATCCTAATAAGGTTGCTACTGATGCGATAGTTGATAAGAATACTAAGTTCTTTTCTAACATTGGTAACTCCAATGCAGTTGCTTCTTCGATTTCTTTTTGAATGTTCAATACTTTTTGGTCAGTATCTAATTCTGTATTCGTAATCATTTCCTTGTACTTTTTCAAGCCAGACTTCATTACATTACCTACAGATCCTTTTTGCTTATCACATTCAGCAATTGCTTTATCCACTTCTTTGTTTGCTAAATGAAATTGCACTTTACGGATAAATTCAGTGTTGCTTCCTGTACCTGCTGCTTTTGCAACAGTTAATAATCTTTCAACAACGAAAGTTAATACGATTAACAAGCTACCAATCAAGATAGGTACTACGATACCACCTTCATACATTTTAGTGAAAGTTCCTTTTGGACCTTTATGTGAAGGCCAGAACCAAGCACCAGAAGTGTCAGGGTTAGTGAAATTACTTGCGTTACCTAATACAAAACGCCAGATTACGTAACCTGCTACGATACAAGCAATAGGTGCTAAAGTTGCAATCAAGTTACCGCCTTTTTTCGGCTGTGCTGCTTGTTTTGTTGCAGCGGTTGCAGTTGGTTTAGTTAAATCAGCCATGATTCAATTGATTTTTGGTTTTAAATAAAATTATATACAAGAATTGGTTCCTTTTCACTATTGTTTCGGATTCATTCGAATAACTACGCACTAGTATCTAAGGGGTTACAAAATAAGTAATTATTTGGTTTAAACAATTTTCCATGCATTTTTTTATAAAAAAATTATAATGCCCACAACTGTTCGTCAAAAAACAATATATTTATAAACCTATAAAATTTTAACAATATAATAATATGAAAAAATTCCTAGTGTTTTCTAGTCTATGTGTCTTAATGACATTAACATTAAATGCTCAAAGAGCAGACACAGCTAGCGCAAAAAAAGAGGGCCCAGCAAAAGCAGGTCCTAAACCTTATGCTGAGGTAATAACCAAAAAAGCGGTAAGTCAAAAAGGCGTATTTACCGTACATTTTCAAGATGATAAATATCTTTTTGAAATCCCGGATTCTTTATTAGGCCGTGAATTGCTTGCTGTTACACGTTTTACGAAAGTAGCTGGTGGTGCAAGAAAATATGGCGGTGAGGAAGTAAACGAGCAAAGTTTGCTTTTTGAAAAAGGCCCGGGCCAACGAATTTTTATGCGTGTCGTTTCCCTTATAAGTAAGGCTGATTCAACGCAGACTATCTCCAAAGCGGTAAAGTCTTCCTATTTGGATCCTATCGTAGCGGCATTTGATATTAAAGCATACGGTAAAGATTCAAGCTCATCTGTAATTGATATTACTGATTTTTTCAAGGGTGACAATCAAGCAGTAAGCTTGAGAAGTGCCGAAAAAAGAAGCTTCAACTTATCTGCTATAGCCGCTGACAGATCATATATAGAAAGTATTAAATCTTACCCTATTAATATTGAGGTAAGAACGGTAAAAACTTACTCAGCTAGTGCGCCAACTCCAGGTGGAATTCCAGGAGGCGCCAGTGCAATACCTGCTGCTTCAAACGCAGGGGCCGTTACATTTGAATTGAATACATCAATTAGACTATTGCCTAAGACTCCAATGAATACCCGCTTATTTGATTCAAGAGTGGGATATTTCGCAGATAATTTTGTACAGTATTCCGATGATCAACATAAGGTTGAAAATCAAGTATTTGCAGTCCGCTACAAATTAGAGCCAAAACCACAGGACTTAGAAAAATACAAACAAGGTGAATTAGTAGAGCCGGTTAAACCAATCATATATTATATAGATCCAGCTACTCCAAAAAAGTGGGTTCCATACTTAATTGCTGGTGTAAATGACTGGAATGTGGCTTTCGAAAAAGCTGGTTGGAAAAATGCCATTCAAGGAAAAGAATGGCCTAACGATAGCACCATGAGTTTAGAAGATGCTCGTTTTTCAGTAATCAGGTATTTTGCTTCTGATATTGAAAATGCATATGGACCTCAAGTACATGATCCAAGAAGTGGTGAAATTTTAGAAAGTCATATTGGATGGTACCATAATGTTATGAGTTTAGTTCATGATTGGTATTTGATTCAAACAGCAGCTGTTGATCCAGGTGCTAGAAAAATGAAATTTGATGATACCCTAATGGGAAGTTTAATTCGTTTTGTTTCATCACATGAAGTAGGACATACTTTAGGATTAAGACACAATATGGGTAGCAGTAGCAAAACACCTGTTGAAAAATTAAGAGATAAAAAATGGGTTGAAGCAAATGGACACACTGCGAGTATTATGGACTATGCACGTTTTAACTATGTTGCACAACCCGAAGATAATATCAGTCAATCAGGCTTATTCCCAAGAATTGGTGACTACGATAAATGGGCTATCAAATGGGGTTATACTTATACTGGCGTAGGCGATGAGGCTGATAAAAAAATAAATAACAAATGGATAGTAGACGCATTAAGCGCCAATGATCGTGTTTGGTTTGGTGGTGAAGGATTTAATGCTGACCCACGTGCACAAACTGAAGACCTTGGTGATAATTCAGTTATCGCTAGTGAATATGGTATCAAAAATTTAAAACGAATTGTTGTTAAACTTCCTGAATGGACAAAAGAAGAAGGTGATGATTATGAGAATTTAACTGATACATATGGCCAACTTGTTGGACAATTTAACAGATACATGGGTCATGTAATCAAAAATGTTGGCGGTGTGTATGAAACATTTAAAAGTGTTGAACAAGATGGTGACGTTTATGCGCCGACTCCAAGTGATAGACAAAAATCAGCAATGCAATTTTTACAAAATCAATTGTTTGCAACACCAAAATGGATTTTAGATAATAATATCTTGAATAAAATATCAAGTCCAGTTGCAAATGAACGTTTACAATCTATCCAAACCAATATATTAAGAAGTTTATTAGACAAAGGACGTTTATACCGCTTAACAACTAGTAATACTCGATTTGGTAATGCGACTTATTCATTACATGACATGATGGAAGATACGCGTAAAGGATTATTTAGCGAGTTAACTAGTCGCCAAGCTACCGATGTGTTTCGTCGTAATCTTCAAAAGACTTACGTAACTCAATTAGGTGATTTAATCAACCCATCAAGTTCACCAAGCATCAGTGCTGCAATCGCTCCTGCAAGAATGGTTGGACCTTCAGTTGACGTTGAAAACACCGACGTAGTTTCAGAAGCTAAAGCACAATTGAAAAAATTAGCTGCTAGTATTCAAGCAAGTAAAGCAAGCATCAAAGACCCAAGTTCATTAAGTCACTTTGATGATTTACAAGATCGTATAAAGCATATATTAGACCCTAAGTAACTTTTTAAAAGTTAACTACTTAATAAAAGTTTTCCATAAAAAGAAAGGCCCGCAATGCGGGCCTTTCTTTTTTTATCGTTTTTAATAAAATATAAAACTAAAAAAAATTATCTATTGGCTTAAAATGAAATTGAACTCAATTAGAAATAAATATATACACGCCTCTCGCTCACAAAACGCTGTAGTGATATAAATGTATTAGTAAAACTTTCCCTAATTATACATCCCATATTTTGCAGTTATACTTCTCGCTTCGCTATGTTCGAAGTTCGGCTTTGTAAATATTTATTTCTAATTAAAAATTAAATCTAATGAATAAATAATTCGTAGTGAGCTTTCGAGCATTGCGCAGGGCGAGCCAAGAATTAATTATTCAAAAAGCTTGTAAATAATAGCTGAAACAAATTAATCCCTACTCGTAACGCAATGCATCAATTGGATTCAAGGCAGCTGCTTTCATCGCTGGATAAATACCTGCTGCAAGTCCTACTAATGAACAAATTCCAATTCCAATAAATACCCACATCCAAGGAATTACAAACCCTGTATTTAAAATAACACTAAATAAATTACCAACTAAAATTCCAAGGAAAATTCCAATAACTGCACCTAAAATACTAATGCAAATACTTTCAAATAAAAATTGACGACGAACGTCTTTTTTCTTACCACCCAATGCTTTAATTAATCCGACTTCACGCGTACGTTCACTTACTGCGACTAACATAATATTCATAAGTCCAATGGCAGCACCAATTAAAGTAATCATTCCAATCGCACCTGCTGCTCCACTAACACCAGCCAAAAAACCAATAAACATTTGAGCAAATTTGTCACTCTTATCAATCACAAAATTATCTGATTCAGTAGGAATAAGGCGTCTAGCCTTTCTCATTTGGTCGGTAGTTTCACCAATGGCAGGTTCTAATTCAGCAACATTATTAACCATAACCCCTAATGCATAGCTAGGATTATTACTTTGATATTGTCTTGCATTTTTAAGTGACGAAATGATAATATCATCCTGTCTCATCATCGCACTTGAACCTTTTGATTTTAATAAACCAATTACCCTGTAAGGCTTACTTTGTAATAATATTACTTTATCAATACACGCCTCTGGCTTGTTGGGAAATAGTTTGGCAGCCACGTTGCTTCCAATAATACAAACATTACGACCGCTTGAAATATCAACATTATTTAAATTTCGGCCAGTGGTTAAGGTATAGCCATTTACTGCTAAATAATTTTCATCCCCTCCCATTAATAGTATTTGAGGGTTTGTCTTTTTTTCTTTATAATGTATTTCATTATTCCCCCCTACTCTTTTTGAAATACTTACTACCGCTCGATTAAAACCAAAATTCTCTTTAAAATAAGTGGCTTCTTCGATTCTTATTGGCTTATCTAAATTTGATTTTTTTTCTTTTTGTCCCTTTTTTGTTTTTGCAAATTCATCCCCGTCATTAGGGCCGCCCATTCGGGCATTCATTTCCTTGTATCTAATTACAAAGGCATTTGCTCCCATAAATGAAAAATTCTCTTTTAAACTTTGATTCATAGCTGAAATTGCGGTAATTATACCAATCAATGCCATAATTCCAAAGGCAATGATAGTCACCGTAATACCCGTTCTAAGCTTATTACTTTTAACGGTTCGCCACGCCAACACAAATGAATCCTGAATTGTCATTTTACTAAGTTTTCTGAAAATAAAGGTAGTATAGATTCAACAAACCACCCACAATATGCCACTTAGAGGGTAATACTTATTGAAGAACGGCTAAAAGTATAGATAATTGAATAATAAATTAGGGAAAATGCCTAGTAAAACTATGATGATAGCTACGACCATTAATTTAAATTCATACTTTTTATCAACTTCATGGATAGCTGGTTCACCTGATGTGAAGTACATTACTTGCACTAATCTGAAGTAATAAAAAATACTTACTGCTGCAAACAAAATAGCAGTAATCAAAAGCCAAGTGCCACCATTAGCAGTAAACAATGCATTTAACATATAAAATTTTCCAAAAAATCCAGCAGTTAAAGGGATACCTGCTAATGAAAATAAAAATATAGTTGTTAAAAACGCAAGCAGTGGATGTTTTTTTGCTAATCCATTGAATGATTCAAAACTATAATCTTTCATTTTTACCAACACTGCAAATAATCCGATGGTTGCTAATGAATAGGCTACAATATATAATAATAATGCCTCTGTATTAAATATTGAATTGCCATATAAAGCAAATAACATAAAGCCAGCTTGTGCAATACTCGAATAAGCTAACATTCTTTTTACACTTCGTTGAAATACTGCTGTAATATTCCCAATTAAAAGGGTAGCAACAATCACGAAAGATAAAATAATAGACCAAGTATAACCCAAGGCTACTCTTTGCATTTCAAAAACCTTTATAAACGCTATAAATCCAGCAGCCTTAACGATTGTAGCCATAAAGGATGTAAATGCCGTTGGTGCTCCATCATAAACATCCGGTGTCCAAAAATGAAACGGTGCTGCAGATACTTTAAAATTCATGGATACAAATAATAATATCAGCCCAGCAGACATTAAAAAGTTTTCTGTAACCATTTGTGTTTTTGGATTGATAATAGGAATGGATAAATGAAAGCTTCCTGTTGCACCATATATGAATGCAATACCTAATAATAAAATGCCAGTTGAGAAAGAACCCATTAAAAAATATTTCAAGGACGCTTCATTACTCAATAAATTCTTTTTATCAGCACCTGTTAAAATGTATAATGGTATTGATAAAATTTCAATTCCAATAAATAACATTAGTAAGTTATCGAATGAAGTTAATATGCTCACTCCACATAGGATGAAGAAAAAGATGGCATAAAAATCAGCCGTATGATTTCCGATTTTCTCAATCTCTTCCCCATTAATCCACAAATAAATAAAGGTCAAAATAAACAATGTCAAATTTGCAAATAACCCAATTGGATTAAAGGCCAGCATGCCCTTTGTATCAAATTCAATTACCCACCAACCTTTTAAGTGTGCAAGGTTGGCTAAAATAAGTATTAACATTCCTGCCAATCCAATATTTCGTTGGATTTTAGGGGACGATGTTAACCATGAACAAAACATCATGATAACACCCAATAAAGTAGATACAATTATAGCATTCATTACAAATTCATTTAATTATTTGACAAACAATTGAGTTAAAGTATCAGCCGTTAAATCAAATAAAGGCTGAGGATATACGCCAGTGAAAAATACGATGACCAACAACACAATTAAAACCATTTGTGCACTTTTATTTGGTAATTGCATTTTATTTGTTGCGTCACTTATTTCACCATAGGCAACTTTCTGTACCATATTTAAAGTATAAATTGCGGCTAAAACCACACTAATACCGGCTAAAGCTGCCATCCATGGGTTATATTGAAATAAGCCATTAAACATTAAGAACTCCCCAACAAAGGCATTGGTAAGTGGTAATGCAATATTTGCAAATGAAAAAGCAACTAGTAAAATAGCTAAAGTAGGTTGCTTTTTTGCAAGGCCCCCTAAAGCTTTCATAGATCTTGTTCCAGTTTGTTGTTCAATAATATCTGCAATTATCCATAAGCCTAAAACATTAATACCATGTGAAAATAATTGAACTAAAACTCCTTGTATGCCTATTTGATAATGTGCAAATAAAGCTGCGTTCATTAAGCCAATGTGGGCTATTGAAGAATAGGCAATTAATCGTTTTACATCA
>CANETM010000037.1 GCA_947441205.1 Bacteroidota bacterium
GTGCGCCTCCAACATAAAAACCTGGACTTCCACTTGTCCCTGCGGATGTTGAAAATAATACATTATTACTTCCTGAGCCATTACCAAAATCAATAATTCTACTCCAATTAGTTGTAGCTGTTAAATACACCCAGCACTCAATAGTGAAGTCACCTGAAAAATATACAGCAGGAGGTAAGGATGCATAATTTTCTAAACTTGTTTTAAAGTTTAATGCACTTGGAAAGGGAAGGTATTTGGTTGATAGCGAACGGTTATTATTATTTTGTCTAAATACACTTGTTTGAGAATGAACCGAATTAATAAACAATAAAAAAATAAATGACAGAAATAGAGGTTTCATACAATTTTACTTGTGTGCTTTGTTTAAAATTACAATTTTTTCGGTTAAATGATAACACGTTTATGTGTTAGAGATTTTAGGGTAAGATTTGTTGAGCAGCTCCACTAAGGATTGCCGGCTTCGTTGCACTTCGCCGGCATCTTTTAGTGGAGCTTACCCAAAGCCTTTAAACTAAACGCGAAGCGTTTAGTTTGCTTTTATCATTCTAGCCATCTTTCTCAAGCGAGCTTGAGACGCTGTCTTAAATGATAAAAGCCTGTCACTTTCGTAACAGGCTTTGTGATCCGGATTGGATTCGAACCAATGACCCTCATCTTAGAAGGATGACGCTCTATCCAGCTGAGCTACCGAACCAGGAGCTTCCAATTGGAGGTGCAAATTAAGGAAAAAATACGCTTAATTCAAAGAAATTAGGTCATAAATCAGTGATTAGTAATCAAATCACGTATTACGACACTGGCAACTGTACAGCCAAAAATAGCAGGCATATAGCTCATAGTACCAATGATTGATTTTTTAGGAAAGGCTTTTTCGGTTACAATGATTTTCTCTTGATCGGCTTTTTCAGGACTAAAAACAACTTTAAGTCCTTTTTTTACTCCAAGGGCTTGCAATCTTTTTCTTACATACCTTGCCAAATTACATACATAGGTTTTTGATATATCAGTTACAATAATTTGAGATGGATCCAACTTGCCACCAGCACCCATTGAACTTACGATAGGCAATTTCATGTCTATACATTTTTTTATCAAAAAAACTTTACAGGAAAGCGTGTCAATACAGTCTACAACATAATCCCAGTTTGCTGATTCTAATAAATTGGTAGTGATTTCTTCCTTTATATACATTTCATGGACCGTTAAATTCAAATTTGGATTTATGTCCAATAATCGTTTTGACAATACTTGAGCTTTTGGAAGGTCTACACTTGATTGAAGTGCCTGGATTTGCCTATTTATATTGCTTGCATCTACTTTGTCATTATCTACAATAGTGATACTGCCGACACCGGCCCTAACTATCATTTCGGCACAAATTGCCCCAACGCCACCAAGTCCAATTACAAGTACATTTTTACTCATTATCTGTTCCATGGCATCATCCCCAAGCATTAATTGAGTTCTACTCATCCAATATGGTATCATGTTGTATCTTTATATTGCAAAAATGAATAAACTATGCGTATAATAAAAATAGTTTTGGTATTAGTTTTAATCCAATTGCAATTAGCAGCGCAAAACTCAATTAAAATATTGACGGAGAATAAAGGTATAAGTTTGAGAGGCTTATCTATTCCATCCGAAAAAGTAATATGGGCAAGTGGAAGTAAAGGTACATTGGCCAAATCGGTAAATGCAGGTGAAAGTTTTGAGTGGATACAAGTAAAAGGATATGAAACACGTGACTTTAGGGCTATACATGCATGGGATGAAAAGGAAGTGCTAATTGTTGCTATTGCTGCCCCAGCTGTTATTTTAAAAACAAAAGATGGTGGTGCAAATTGGTATTCTGTTTATGAAAATTCTGATACCAGTATGTTTTTTGATGCTGTAAATTTTAAAAATGATAAAGAGGGGTCTGTAATTGGGGATCCTATAAAAGGTAATATCTTTTTAATAAATACTTTAGATAAAGGGGAGCATTGGAATATAGCAAAGCCAAGTTTTTGGAAATCAAAGGTTCAAGATGGGGAAGCATTTTTCGCTTCTAGTAATTCAAATATTGCACATGATTACCAAAGCATATATTTTGTAACCGGAGGTATCAAAAGTAGAATTTGGATTGATGGCGAAGCTATGGAAATACCCATTATACAGGGATCTAAATCTTCTGGCGCAAATAGTATAGCTATATCTCCAAACATGAATCATTTGATAATTGCAGGTGGAGATTTTTCTAAACCAAACGAAATGAATAATAATTTTGTGAAATTAGATCGGTTTAAATATCCTAATACGACCTATAAACATTTGAGTAAAATTAATTATTTCTGGAAAGTTGATAAAAAAGTAAAAAAATTAAATGGCTATAAGTCTTCAGTATTATTTGTAAATAATAAAATGATGATAACTACTGGAACAAGTGGAGTTGATATTTCAAATAATAGTGGAAAATCTTGGGAAAAAATATCAAATGAAAGTTTCCATGTGGTTCAACTCCAAACTAAGAAGAAGTCAGTATTTTTTGCTGGTTCTGGTGGAAGAATAGGGTATTTGAGTTTTGAATAAAATTTTAGCTTAACTTAGTAGAGTATGAAAAAGTATCAAGCAATTATATCTTTTGACATGGATGAAGAATTCATGACCTTGGTACCTCCTCACCGTACTTATATCAATTTCTTATTAAACAAGGGGGTGATTGATAGTTATGCGGTAAGTATGGAAACCCAAAATTCATGGATAACATTGAATGCAAATACAAAAAAAGAGGTGAAGGAAATCCTTGAAAAATCACCTTTATCTAAATATTGGACATTTGAAATTGTTGAATTATTCGTTTATGACAGCCAGTCAACTAGGCTTCCAGCGGTACAATTAAATTAATTACTCTTTTTTTTGGGAGTTTAACATTTGACCCTTATTTTTGCACTCCTCAAAAGGGAAATTGGGAGCATAGCTCAGTTGGTTTAGAGCATCTCGTTTACACCGAGAGGGTCCGCGGTTCGAACCCGTGTGCTCCCACAAAGAATCCTCAACATATCCATACAGATTGTTGGGGATTTTTGCTTTTTTAGCCTTTAATTATAATTGAACTAAGTTTGTCCTATGCAAGTATTTAGCACCCGAAATAAAATTATTATAACCTGCAATAAATGGTTAGCTCCAGCTTTAAGGTCAGAAGTAATTGGATTAGGATTTGATGTAGATAGAGTATTTCAAACGGGAGTTGAATTAACGGGTACCGTAAATGATTGTATAAGATTAAATTTAAATCTACGCTGTGCAAGTCAGGTTATGTATTCTTTGAAAACATTCATTTGCAAAGACCCTGACGAATTGTATAATAATGCAGTTACTATTGAATGGGAAAAAATGATTAAGCCCGATGGTTATTTTTCTGTAATCAGCAATGTATTTAATGATACTATTTCTACTAATTTATTTGCTAATTTAAGGGTAAAGGATGCGATCGTTGACCGAATGCGTGATGTAACCGGCAAGCGACCTTCAACAGGTTCTGAATTATCGGGAGCTGTAGTTTATTTGTTTTGGAAAAATGACGAAGCAGAATTATTCTTAGATACTTCTGGTGATTCCTTGGCAAGACATGGTTACCGTAAACTTCCTGGCAAAGCACCCATGTTGGAGGCTTTAGCAGCAGCAACTATTTTATCAACTAAATGGAACAAGTTTGGTGCTTTTGTAAACCCCATGTGTGGTTCTGGCACTTTGGCTATCGAAGCTGCATTGATTGCAACAAAAAGAGCTCCCGGATTATTTAGAATTAACTACGCTTTCATGCATTTGATTGGATATGATAAAACAGTTTATGAAAAAGAAAGAACAATCATTGAAGAGCAAGTTAGACACTTACCAAATTTAGTAATTATTGCATCCGATATAAGCCGAGATGCTATTAAGGTTGCCAAGATTAATGCATCTGTTGCTGGTGTTGAGGACTTAATTGATTTTCAAGTTTGTGATTTTGAAGCCACGGAAATGCCTGAACCTGAGGAAGGTGCTATTGTTATGATCAATCCTGAATATGGGGAAAGACTAGGGGAGGAAGTTGAGTTAGAAGCCACCTATGCAAGAATAGGTGACTACATGAAAAATAAGTGCAAAGGAATGACAGGCTATATTTTTACAGGCAACTTAGAATTAGCAAAAAAAATTCGACTAAAGCCAAGCAGGCGTATAGAATTTTTGAATGCAAAAATAGATTGCAGACTACTTGAGTATGAATTATACGCAGGTACTAAAAGAGTTGATAAGTCAATCGATACACCCTCGGCTTAATTAGTAAATATTGTATTTCCTACTTTCACTGATTTCAATAATTTTTGATGGAAATTTTAACATGGAACCCTCTCCGGTTAATACCCACATCATATCTAAGTCATTGTAGTGTTCATATACTTTAATTAAAATTTCAGATCCAATGGATCCCTTATTTTTTAATTGTTTTTGAAAATAGCCATTAGAAATATCCATGGTCTTTTCAAACTTGTGGGGAGAGATAATTTTAAAAATTAAATACTCCGAAATTCTTTCAATTGCTTTCATTTTATCTTTTGTTTAAATTTTGTTTTATAAATTTTTCTTTATAAAACAAAGCTTATATTATTTTTGAAATAATTTGTTACAACATTTTTGTTCAAACTTACACATATTGCATATTTGCCACATTTATATGATAATACTCATGAATACTTTATTTATTTTATGTTTTAAATCATTGTTAAATATGATTCAAAACTGTTTGCTTTGAAATTAACGGAGGTAGCTTCATGGAATTAGTTAAAAGCAGATACGTAGTTTAAAAATTAAATATCATCAATACCAATTAATTGAGAATTTATATAAAATATATGGTTAGTTTAAGGTGCAAAAAACTTGGTTGTTGCTAAACTTGAAAAATTGTTAATTCCATTTGATAATATTGAATTAGGTTATGCCGATATAACAAATGATATTGATACTGAAAAATTAGCTAAATTAAATGCGGAGTTTAAAACAGAGGGATTAGAAATTTTAGATAATCACAATGCAATCGTGATTGAAAAAATTAAAAATATCATTATTGAACTAGTGCACTATGATGAATCTAATCCACTGGTAAATTTATCGGATTATATTGCTGAAAAATTGCATTTGGATTATGGTTATTTAACAAATTTATTTACAAAAGTAAGGGGGGAAACTATTCAACAATACTATATTGATCATAAAATTGAAAAAGCGAAAGAGCTTATTTTTTATGATGAAAAATCATTAACCGAAATAGCTGAAATTTTACATTATAGTTCAATTGCTCATTTCTCCAATCAATTTAAAAAAATAACAGGAGTAGCACCGTCAGTTTTTAAGAAAATGAAAACGGAGCGTAAAATTAATATAGAAAATATTTAAAAGAATATAGTTAATCATATATCAAAAATGGTTCAATTTGACTTCGCCAATCCTCAACTCTCAATAAAATACTAATTTGTTGTAACCAATTTTGTAAGGGTAAGTCAAATATGGATTCTGCATTGGGAACACCCAATAACAAGGATAAGTGATTTTCACCTGATGGATTTGCATTAGTTGGATAAGTAGCCCATTTAAAATCATTAGGATGAATATCTTTTACCAATTTCAATAATAATAAACCACATAATACAGCATCATAATTACTTGGTTCAATAACTTTAATTCTAATTCCTTTTGTTGATATATTTTCACCATCTAAAAGAATAGGAAGTGACAATGTTTCAATTTTAAAATCCTTAGCTAAAATATTTTGACATACCATATTTATGGCTGGTAAATTAAACCAATTTGCACCAATCCACTCGAATGAGTATGGTGTACCTCGGCCAACTGAAATATTAGTGGCTTCGAAAAAACATAGGCCTGGATATAAGACGGTTGCTTCAATATTTTGTAATGCTGGGGAGGGGTTAGACCACCGAATATTCCAATCATAAAATAACAGATCTCTATTCAAGCCCTCACATTTTATCACTTTTAAATCAGCATTCCAAGATTGGGTTTTATTAAAATATTGGGCTAATTCACCTAATGTACATTGATGTTTTATGGGAACATTAAAACGACCTATAAAACTGTATAACCCATCATCTAACATAGGGCCTTCACTCATTGCAATGCTACCACCTAAAGGATTAGGTCTATCCAATATGATTACTTGCTTATTATATTTGGCAGCTGCTTCAATCCAATAAGTCATTGACCACAAATAGGTATAAAAACGAGTCCCTGCATCAGGTATGTCAAATAACATTATATCAATATCATTAACATCTATTTCAGTCGGCATATATTTCTCACCATATAGGCTAATGATAGGAAGTCCCGTTAATTCATCTTGCCCATCATTCATTAATGCGCCATCTGTTCCAATGGCGTTTATCCCATGTTCAGGAGAAAATAATTTCGTTAAGTTAAAGCCTGCATCCATCAATGCTTTTCTACTATTTATACCTGTTTTAGTTTTAGCAGCATCATTGGTCAACATAGCAATTCGGAGCTTTTTCCAATCAGGCTCGTTTTTAATGATTACATCAATTCCAAATTGTAAAGGCATTGAAATTTGTATTGTTTTGTTGCTTAAATAATATTAAACCCGACTAAAATACTAAAAAATGGCTATGCTTTTTTAAAACCCGAATCTATTTTTAAAGTCTCCATTACATTAAATATAATAGGACATCGATCATAATGCATATATGTGGTAAAAAGTCTTTTATTAAAATCTGGCACATGAAAAGCAGGGAATTCTTTACATCCTGCAAACCTATGATCATATACACTACAGCTATTACCTACTAAAAAGTGACAAGGGATGGCATTTACAACCATTCGACCAGATTCGCCTTTGTCTAAGTATTTTGCATCAAATTCTGCCCTAGATTGCCCCAAATGTGCGGATAAGTTATTGGCCTCATCCTCATCAATATTGACCATTAAACTCTTGCAGCAATTGCCGCAATCGGTACATTCAATTTTCGGGGAAATAGCCTCAGAAAGCTCAAAAACAGCTTTATCTAGGCTTAAACTGTCCAAATTCCTTAAAAAATCCTGAAATTGAAGGTTTTCTGCTTCAAGTTCATTTGCCTTGTTTTTGATTAATTCAAGGTCAACTATAGGATATGTCTCTTTGTTTTTGATGTGATAAAGATAATGGAATAATCTTTTTATTCACATTTGCCCTTTTTTGTCCCAATTTAGATTGCAAAACTTGTTTCGAGCATTAGATTTGCAGCTAGACCAGGGCATTTTATGCCCATAAAGTATTGATAATTATGGCAGAAGCAAAGATAGGGGCTGAATATAATGAAGACTCCATTAGGTCATTAGATTGGAAAGAACATATTCGATTAAGACCAGGGATGTACATTGGAAAATTGGGAGATGGTGCAGCTCCTGATGATGGCATTTATGTATTAATTAAAGAAGTAGTTGATAACTGTATTGATGAACATACCATGGGGTATGGTAAACAGGTTGAAATTTCTATACAGGATAAAACAGTTACTATTCGTGACTACGGTCGTGGAATTCCATTAGGAAAAATTGTAGATGTAGTTAGTAAAATAAATACAGGTGCTAAATACGATAGTAAAGCTTTCCAAAAATCAGTTGGCTTAAATGGTGTGGGTACGAAAGCGGTGAATGCATTGAGTGAGGATTTTATGGTAACTGCATTTAGAGAAGGTAAATGTCGCTCTGCCACATTTCAAAAAGGGCAATTAATAAATGAAACAAAGGAAACAAAAACAACAGAGCAGAATGGCACCTTAGTTATTTTCACACCCGATGCAACGGTGTTTAAAAACTATCATTTCATTTATGAATATATTGAAAGTCAACTTTGGAACTATTGTTATTTGAATGCAGGTTTAGTTATTCATTTTAATGATAAAAAGTTTGTTAGTAAAAACGGGTTATTGGATTTATTGGAGCGCAAAACTAATCCCGATGAATTAAGATATCCCATTATGCATTTAAAAGGGGAGGATATCGAAGTTGCTATTTCACACAATAACGATTATGGTGAGGATATTTTTTCCTTTGTGAATGGACAGTTTACAACACAAGGTGGAACTCACCAACAAGCATTTAGAGAAGCTTATGTAAAAGTGATTCGTGATTTTTATAAAAAAGATTACGAAGCATCTGATATCAGAACAAGTATTGTCGCAGCCGTTTCTGTGCGTGTGCAAGAGCCCGTGTTTGAAAGTCAAACCAAAACAAAGTTAGGTTCGCAAAATGTTGCTGACGGTGGGCCAAGTATGAAAAACTTTGTCACTGAATTTTTAGCTAAAGAGTTGGATAATTTCTTACATAGAAATTCAGCTGTAGCGGAAGCACTTAAAAAACGTATTGAGCAAAACGAACGTGAGCGAAAAGAGTTGGCAGGTATTAAAAAATTAGCAAACGAAAGAGCTAAAAAAGCCAACTTGCACAATAAAAAACTAAGAGACTGTCGTGTTCACTTAAGTGATGACTTACCTTCTAAAAATAAAGAAATGTTTATTGCAACGCAACAAGCAAGTACTTTGTTTATTACGGAGGGTGACTCGGCAAGTGGAAGTATTACTAAATCCCGTAATGTTGATACACAAGCTGTATTTAGTTTAAGGGGTAAGCCATTAAATGCATTTGGACTTACTAAAAAAGTAGTTTACGAAAATGAAGAGTTTAACTTATTACAACACGCTTTAAATATTGAGGATGGTTTGGAAGGCTTACGTTATAATAATATTGTTATTGCAACGGATGCCGATGTGGATGGCATGCATATTCGTTTATTAATGATCACCTTTTTTTTACAATTCTTCCCAGACCTTGTAAAGCGCGGTCACGTGTTTGTTTTGGAAACACCACTTTTCCGTGTTCGTAACAAACAAAAAACTATCTATTGTTATGACGAAAGTGAAAAACAAAAAGCAATTAGTGAATTGGGAAGTAAACCTGAGATAACACGATTCAAAGGTTTAGGAGAGATTAGTCCTGAAGAATTTGGCAAGTTTATCAATGCAGATATTAAATTGGCCCCTGTTATTTTAGAACAAGGAGATCATATCCAACATTTGTTGGAATACTATATGGGTAAAAACTCGCCTGAAAGACAAGACTTCATTATCAATAATTTAAAAGTTGAATTAGACAAAGCGCATGATACACATAGTATTTAACACAGCAGACATTGCTGCCATTGAAGCTGCCATTGAATTGGATGAGAACCTTGCAGGTAATGTAATCGAAATCAAAGATGATTATGCAGTTGGGCCTTTATATGATATATACGAAACGGAAGGATATCAAACTCGTCGTGATTGGTGGCAAAATGTATTGGAGTTTTCTCCTTATGTTGACCAATTAGATATTGTGGATGATAAATTAACGGTTCACCAATTAATCAATTCATTAAATCATGATGAAAACGAAGTGATTTGGTTATGGATGGGTCAAAATGCACATGATGTTTCTGGTTACTATTGGTTAATGAGTCAGTTTAAAGAATATCAAGGCCGTATTCAGGTTTTATATTTAAATAATCTTCCTTTTTTAAATGAAAAAGGGCAGTTATTTTATCCAACTTATTTAAGCCAAATACAACCAAAGGAGTTTTTAAAAGCAAAGAAATTAGCGAGACCCATTACCTTAAGTGAATTTGAATTAGACCCCGATGAATGGAAAAAGTTATGTCAAGAAAATGAAGGTGTACGTTTCTTAGAAGGTGGAAAAAAATTGGTAAGCATGAATATAGGTTGTTACGATAAAGAAATTTTATCCTTACTTACTAAGAATGCACAAAAATTACCAAGCGCTTTATCAAATATCATGGCAAAATTAAAAGTGAAATTGGGTGATGCTTTTATTGTGTATCGGTTAAAGGCTATTGCAGAAACAGGAAAAATAGTTTTTGCAGGAGATTGGGCCAAAGGATGGAAGGATATGGTAGTTCAAATGCCAGGTGGAACTAGTTTAGTAGTTGATGCGGAAGAAGTATAATTTTATTTACACGAGTTTTTCATGTGTAAATATTTATAAAATAAAATTAAAATAAATGAGTGTAATGATAACCCCAATTGATTTGAAAGCTGCTGATGAGCGTGGGGCACTTCATTATTTTAGTACGGACAGAACAGGCGAATTTTTATTGGTTTATCGAAATGCAGGTAGTGTTAGTGGCCAACATTTTCACAAAGGTATTTCAAAAGGGAAAAATCCCGAAGACATGCTTTTAGTGCAAGGTTCAGCAACTTTACACTGGAAGGATTTAAATACAAATCATGAAGAAACTGTTGAATTGATTGCGCCAGTAAGAGTTTTAATTCAGGCTAATGTTTGGCATGAATTAATCGCAATTACGGATATTGTTTTTGTAGAATTAAATAGTTTAGCAGACGGTAGTGAAGACACTCACCGACTTTAATGAACTTTACAAAAGTTCGAATTAAGAATAGTTATGGCAAAAGAGAAAAATTTAAGTAGGGTAACGGAGAATGAATCGGGTGTCCAAGGACAGTATAAGAACTGGTTTTTGGATTATGCTTCTTATGTAATTTTAGAAAGAGCGGTACCTGCAATCGAAGACGGCTTAAAACCAGTACAACGTAGAATCTTGCACGCCATGAAGGAAATGGATGATGGCAGATTCAATAAAGTGGCTAATATTATTGGTCAAAGTATGCAATATCACCCACATGGTGATGCAAGTATTGGTGATGCTTTAGTGAATATTGGTCAAAAAAATTTATTAGTTGAAACCCAAGGTAACTGGGGTGATGTAAGAACGGGTGATTCAGCGGCTGCGTCCAGGTATATTGAAGCACGTTTAAGTAAGTTTGCATTAGAGGTAGCTTTTAATGCTAAAACTACTGAGTGGTCATTA
>CANETM010000038.1 GCA_947441205.1 Bacteroidota bacterium
AAAGTATTGGATTGGAAACAAAATGTACCCATGATGATAGGCATGTTTCAAAAAGAAGTGGCAGAGCGTATTGCTGCAAAACCGCACTCTAAAGCATATGGCATATTAAGCGTTTTAGCGCAAGCATTTTATGATGTTACTTATTTATTTGATGTACCGCCAAGTTCATTTAATCCACCACCAAAAGTTGATAGCGGTGTAATTATGTTTAAACGCAAGGAGAAATTTCCGGAGATGGCTTCTGAAAAAAGTTTTTATCATATTGTAAAAATGGCATTTGGTCAAAGACGTAAAATGTTGCGAAATCCTTTAAAACCTTATTTTACGCCTGCTCAGCTGGAAGATCCTATTTTTACAAAACGTGCTGAAAATTTATCCTATGAGGATTATGCGGCACTAACATTTAAAATGCATAACGAAAAATAAAATGGCAACTAAAGTTATAATAACAGCTCCAGTTCATGCATATTTATTGGAAACCTTAACTGAAAAAGGTTTTGAAATTATTTATGAGCCTACAATTAGTTATGAACAGTTATCTGAAATTATAATACAGGCTACTGGGTTAATAGTTACCACCCGATTAAAAATAGATGCAGCCATTTTAGATAAAGCAACTGAATTAAAGTGGATTGGAAGATTGGGAAGTGGTATGGAATTAATTGATGTTCATTATGCGGAGAGCAAAGGAATTAAATGTGTGAGCAGCCCTGAAGGAAATAGAACTACTGTTGGAGAACACACACTGGGATTATTGTTAAGTTTAATGAATCGAATTCATAGTAGTAATGTGGAAATTAAAAATGGTAAATGGATTAGAGATGCCAATAGAGCCGATGAGCTAACTGGAAAAACAATTGGTATCATAGGATTTGGAAATACAGGTACTGCTTTTGCTAAAGTATTACAAGGTTTTGATGTAAAAATATTAGCACATGATATTTATAAAACTGGTTTTGAAACTGAGCACATAAAAGAAGCAAGTTTGCAACAAATTCAGGAAGAGGCACATGTAATTAGCCTTCATTTACCCTTAACAGAACTAACCTTTCATTATGCAAATGATGTTTTTTTTAATGCTTGTAAACTTAAACCCTATTTTTTAAGTACTTGTAGAGGTCAGATTACTGATACGGTAGCCGTATTAAAAGCACTTCAAAATCAATTGGTTAGCGGGGTAGGCTTAGATGTCTTGGAAAATGAGCAGCTTGATAAATACAATAGTGCTGAAAAGCAACAACTGGAGGCTTTATTGGATTTCCCTAATTGTTTAATTACACCTCATATTGCAGGCTATAGCAAGGAGGCGTATTTTAAGATGGCAAAGGTGATATTTGAAAAATTAGCCATAATTTAACCTGATTTCCCTCATTTTGAGCAATGTTTGCTTAAAATTTGGCCTAAATTCAATAACTTTGTACACTGCAACGCTACAATTATGTGGCGTTGTATTTTTTTTATATAAAACGAAGGATATGAGTGAAATAAATGTATATGTAACACAGGAGACTTTTGATAAGATGCGTGAGGAACTACAAAAATTAAAATCAGTAGATCGTCCAGCTGCATCAAGAGCCATTGGTGAGGCAAGAGAAAAAGGTGATTTGAAAGAAAATGCGGAATATGATGCTGCCAAAGAAGCACAAGGAATGTTGGAGTCAAAGATCAAGCAATTGGAAGCTGCCATTTCTAACGCAAAAATTGTGGATACTAAAACAATTGATACAAGTAAGGTGACCATTTTAACTAAAGTAACTATTACAAATGAGTCAACTAAAAAAACAGTGACTTATCAATTGGTAGGAGAAAAAGAAGCCGATTTGAAGGCAGGAAAAATTTCAGCTTCCTCTCCAATTGGGAAAGGATTAATTGGTAAAAAAATTGGAGAAATTGCTGAAGTTCATACACCCAATGGTATCATGAAGTTTAAGGTAGATAATATCACGATTTAAGTAAATAATAAATTAATTATTAATACACCTTCTAAGCCTTCACAAAATGTGAAGGCTTTTTTGTTCGCGCTATATTAGTTAATTTCATTTTTCAAATATTGAATATGACTATCTTTTCAAAAATCATAAAAGGTGAAATTCCTTCTTATAAAATTGCTGAATCAGATAAATTCTACGCCTTTTTAGATATTTTTCCTTTGCAAAAAGGCCATACATTAATTGTACCCAAAACAGAAGTAGATAAAATATTTGATGTGCCAGATACCTACTTAAATGACTTGATGCAATTTATTAAGCCAATTGCCAAAGCAATAGAGCAAAGCTTCCCATGTAATAGAGTTAGTATGGTTACAGTTGGTTTGGAAGTTCCTCATGCACATGTTCATTTAATACCTATTAATGAAGCAAATGACATCAATTTCGCCAATCCCAAACTCCAATTGACAACCGAGGAGTTCCAGCAAATCCAGGAACTGATTGTAAGTAAATTAGTTAATTAATACAAAGTTCAAACTATTTAACCTTAACTCTTCCTGGATTGTTGGTCAGGAAGGCTTCCCATCCATTTGATTTTTTGGACAACTTGGATCCCTTGCCTGTTTTAGCAATGGTAGGTAATACTGGTCCACTCATTTGATACCAATGACAAAGTGCTACGCCTAAGGCATCGGTTGCATCAAAGTATTTGGGTTGTTTTTTGATAGACAAAACTTGTTCTAGCATTTTCCAAACCATATCCTTATCGGCATTACCATTTCCGGTAATGGATTGCTTTACTTTTTTAGGAGCATATTCGGTCACTGGTAAATGATAGTGCATTGCAGCTGCGATAGCGACACCTTGCGCCCTTCCAAGTTTCAGCATACTTTGTACATTTTTTCCAAAAAAGGGAGCCTCAATAGCAAAATGACTTGGCTTATGTTGTATAATGAGTTCAATTATTTTGGCATGAATCATTTGAAGCCTTGCATAAATATCTTTTTCTTTATTCAATTTTAAAACATCCATTTCAATTACCGTAGGCTTAGGACCTGCTTTTAATATTGCATAGCCTAAAATAGTGGTTCCAGGATCGATACCTAAAATAATGGGTGATTTATTCATGTATAATAAAGTTACAGATATCATATCAAATTCCGAACTTTGGTAATATGTTTAATAACTACTTGCAGTCATTTATTTCAATTGGAAAAAAGAGTATCGGGTTCATTCTATTCGTCATTTGTAGTTATGCTATTTATCGTACTGTTTTAGTAAATGAAAATTGGACCCAATTAGGCATGATGTTAAAAGCCCAGTTATTATCTATTGCTTTTTATCAATGGGTAGTATTGTTTATGCTAATGTGCCTTAATTTTTTAATGGAATCGATAAAGTGGAAGGTAGTGGTTGCAAATACAAATCCTATTTCATTCACAAAAGCAATAAAAAGTGTACTGGTGGGACAGGCTTTTGCATTTTTTACCCCAAATAGAATTGGCGATTTTGCTGGCAGGGTTTTATTTTTAAAAACCGAACATAAATTAATAGGGATGGCACATTTAGCTTGGGCATCCTATGCTCAATTGATAATAACCTTATTATTAGGGACCATTGCCATTAATATTAACCTGCCTTTGTATCCTTGGATAAGTCAAATTTGGTTAAGCCTAATCAAATTTGGTAGTCCATTTGTCGGGCTTGTTATAATGCTTCTTTTTTTTTACAAGAAAGAATGGAAAGGGAAGCTCGGTTTTTTAAATGTCATTCAAATTGCAACAAGGGTTAAGGCAAAATTATTACTATTGTCCTTTTTAAGATATTTAGTTTTTTTATTACAATACATTTGGGTAGCGTATCTATTAAAAATTCAAATCGATACAGGATTATTAGTAGTTTCTGTATCTATTTTATTTTTATGTTTAAGCATATTGCCAACCATTAATATCACTGAATTAGTAGTTCGAGGCCAATTATTAATTATCATATTAGCACCATTCTATGCAGATAAACACATGGTGATTTATTTATCTTCATTTATATGGGGTGTTAATTTTTTAATTCCTGCAGTAATAGGTGCTTCCTTATTGTTAGGTTATCGATTAAATCGATAATTTTATGTACAATCATTTATATTAATGAATCTGTTAATCCTACATTTATTATTTCCCATTCTAAATTTGGTTACACCAAAGGATACTGGATTTTGTAACCAAGTTAATAATGCATACAATGTAGGTGAAGTAATAAATTATACCATCTATTACAATGTGATTGGATTGTATGTTAATGCTGGCAACGCAAATTTTACAACTCAATCAAGTATGTTAAATGGAGTGGAAGCATATACATTAACTGCAAATGGAAAATCTAATAGTAAATATGATTGGATTTTTAAAGTACGCGATAAATATGAAAGTGTTGTTGATCGCAAAACGCTATTACCCATTCAATTTACGCGTCAAATAAATGAAGGCAAATTCCATTACACCGAGACGCTGCAATTTAACCAAACAGGCAAGTCGGTTGTTAATACAAGCGCGCCTGCGCCATTTAAAATTCCTGATTGTACGCATGATGTAATAAGTGCAATTTATGCAGCAAGAAATATAAATTATGTAAATTGCAAAATGAATGAAAAAGTATATTTAAATTTTTTCTTAGACAAGGAATTGTATCCTTCCTATTTCAAATTTTTAGGACGAGATGAAATTACAACGCGTTATGGTAAATTCAAAGTAATTAAATTGGCACCCTTATTAGTTAAAGGAACCGTTTTTGATGGAGGTGAAAAAATGCTTATTTGGGTAACAGACGATGCAAATCACATACCTGTTAGAGTCGAAACGCCCATTGTTGTTGGTTCTATCAAAGTGGATATGGTGGGGTATCAAAATTTGCGGCACCCTTTAAGTTCACTAATTTCATTGGTTGGTGATGAAAATAATTAAATGAGTAGTTTAAATATTTTCTAATTTATAAATATCTTGAACGCTGATTCTTTTTTCAGTTTGTTGTAAATTGCAACATTCATTAATTGAATCATGTTCAAAAAAGAGAGTAAAATTATTATCTAGAGCGTCTTTTAAAAATAGCTCTTTTTCATTTAATGTGACTAACGGTTGCATGTCATAGCCCATTACATAGGGGATAGGAATATGACCCACACTTGGCAATAGATCGGCCATATAAACAATTGTTTTTCCATTAAAGTTTATTTTTGGCAACAACATCCCTTGGGTATGTCCATTAACAACATAGCAACTAATATTTTCACTAAAATATATTTCTTGAAGTTGTGTAGTTCCTTGATAAACAGGGATAGTGATTAATTTTAATTGTCCTGAATCTTTTATGGGTGCTATATTTTCAATTAAAAAAGATGCTTTTTCCCTTCTGTTAGGATTCATCGCCAAATTCCATTGAGGCGCACTAACCCAATAAGTTGCATTGGGAAAAACGGTTACTAACTTATCATTTATTTTTTCAACAGCACCTCCTACATGATCAAAATGAAGGTGGGTTAACAATACATCGGTAATATCAGCTAAGGATATATTTATTTTTAATAGGGCATTTTTAAGCGAATATGTATTACTTGGATGGTAATGGCTAAAAAACTTTTCATCCTGCTTGTTGCCCATACCGGTGTCTACTAATATTTTTCTATCCCCATCAATAATTAATAAACATCTTAAAGCCCAAGTGCATAAGTTGTTTTCATCGGCAGGATTAAGTTTATTCCAAATGGATTTTGGCACCACGCCAAACATAGCACCTCCATCTAACTTAAAATTGCCAGTTTCAATACTATACAGTTGCATTTTTTGCAAATTTTGAAGTTCTGTATAATAGTATAAATCCAATTACAAAAAATATACCTAGTGCAAGTACCGAGTTTCGTTGTGAGCCAGTCAATTCATTGATAAAGCCAAAGCTAAACATACCAATAACTATAGCGATTTTTTCAGTAACATCATAAAAGCTAAAAAAGCTTGTTGTGTCGTGTGTTTCAGGCATTAATTTGGAATAGGTACTTCGACTAACTGATTGAATACCGCCCATTACAAATCCAACAATAATAGCTAACATATAAAATGGAACAACGCTATTTCGAGGTAAATAATAACCCATAACACATCCGCCAATCCAAATTACAACAGCTATCATTAATGTATTAAAATTCCCCCACTTGCTAGCTAATTTAGCCATTAAAAGCGCACCTGGAATCGCTACAATCTGAATGATAAGAATGGCTAAAATTAAATTGGTCGTTGGAATATTCAATTCGCTTTTACCATATAAGGTAGCCGCTAACATAACGGTTTGTACACCCATATTATAAAAGAAAAATGCCCATAAAAATCTTTTTAATATTGGCAATTCTTTTAATGCAATCCATACCTTATGTAATTCCTTATATCCTTGCGTAAATAAATTTTTAGTGTGTGCGCCTCTTACGCCTTTTCCATTTGGTAATCTGCCTATTGCAAAATATCCAAAGCTCATCCACCAAACGCCGACTAGTAAAAAGGAAATTTGAGATGCTTTACCTACTGTGATACCAAATAAATCAGGTTTTAGTACAAATACAAAACATATTAATTGTAATAATACCGAGCCAATATAACCCATCATAAAGCCTTTAGCACTTACTCGATCACGATCATCGGGTGCAGCAATTTCGGGCAAATAGGAATTGTAAAAAACCAAGCTGCTCCAAAATCCAATACAAGCAATAATCACAGATATGAGTCCTCCGATAATATGATTTCCATCAAAAAAATATAAGGATGCACAAGCAAGGGACCCCATGGTACAGAAAAATCTTAAAAATTGCTTTTTATTACCACGATAATCCGCAATGGATGAAAGAATTGGGGAAAGTATGGCTACAATTATAAAAGCGATTGCTAATACATAATTATAAAGTGCAGTATTGGAAAAGGAAAGACTTCCAATTTTAATTTGATCAACTAGGGTATTTTCATTTCCATCACCCGTAACAGCTTCATAGTATGCGGGGAATATGGTGGATGTTATTACTAAATTATAAACGGAATTGGCCCAATCATACATAGCCCATCCGTTAATTACTTTTTTGGATGCTGTTTGCATTGAAATTTATTTGTGTCCTTAAATATACAAATAAATAGTTTGTGGAAGTGGGTAAAATTAAGGTACAATAACCTTCGTAAGCAATAATCCTAAAATGGTTAAACCAAGAATAATACGGTACCATCCAAATAAGGCAAAACCCTTTTTTTGAATGAAATTGATGAAAAACTTTACACTTAACAAGGCTACTATAAAGGCAACAATACTTCCTATTAATAATATTAATAAGTTGTCATTTGAAAAAACATCCGGACTTTCTTGGTATACGTCTAATGTACTTTTTGCGGATGCTGCTAACATAGTAGGGACTGCCAAGAAGAATGAAAATTCAGCAGCTGCTTTTTTAGATAATTTTTGACTCATACCCCCAATAATGGTTGCAGCACTTCGGCTTAAACCAGGAAATAAAATGGATAGTACTTGAAATAATCCCACAACCGATGCTTTTTTATAACTTATTTCAGCGGTGTCGGTTTCATCATTATTAAATAGTTTATCAATGAATAATAATATAATACCACCCGCTACCATGACTATTGAAATGACCCATAAATTGCCTAAGGCTGATTCAATATATTTTTTTAATAAGGCCCCAAATACAAGTGCAGGAATTACAGCTACTATCAATTTCAAATAAAAACTAAATTGCTTGAAATCAAAAAACTTTTTATAATAAACCACTACCACCGATGCAATTGCAGCCAATTGAATAACGATTTCGAATAAATCAACGAAGGGCGTTTTTTCAATGCCTAAAATAGGATTGGCAAATTTCATATGTGCAGTACTGGATATGGGAAGAAATTCGGTAATACCTTCAATGATGGCAATGATGATAGCGTGAATGGTGTTCATAGTGAATATATTTTAAATAAAAAGCGATGAAAAAATCATCGCTTTTTATAAGTAGTTGAACTAAAATTATGGCTTCTTGAATATGGCGTATACTTCTACAATAAAACCCATTATAATCACAATGGGAGCTAGGGTAATACGTCTAAATCCATATACTTCATTTGGATTAAACACATTTGGGTCGGCACTTTTACCACCTGACATTAATAGCATTCCTACAATAATTAAGGCAGCGCCAACAAGCATCCATATATAGTTTTGTTTGCCGAAAAATGCTAATGATTTTTTGTTTTCATTTTGACTCATATCATTCTATTTTGAAAGTTAAATGTAGTGTTATTTATGATTAGTAAAGTTCGTCCAATTTCATTTTTAAATACTTTAACACACTGCGATAGGTGCTTAATACCGAAATTCCAACCCCCGTTAAAATGAGCCCACCAAATAGCATTAAACTACTGCTCAAGCCTTGTAGTGTTCTAATTTGTGGAAATTGTGAAGTAGCCCATTCTATTAATCCAAATAATAAAAATATGGCAATACCAGCACTGATTAATCCATTGATAAGTGCGCGAATTATAAGTGGCTTTGAAATAAAATTCCTAGTGGCACCCACCATTTGCATGGTTTTAATTAAAAAACGATTGCTAAACATGGCCAAACGGATAGTAGTATCAATACTGATAATTACAATTACACAAAGAACAATTGACATGACTAAAAATATTAAACCAATTTTAGTAGTCCTTTCATTTAAACTGGTAACCAAACTTTTTGGGTAGGAAATATCCGCTACTTCTGATTTGTAATTATTTTCAATTGCATTCGAAATATTGGTCAAGCTGTCTACATTTACATAAGCTGCTTTTGCAAAAAAATCAACACTTTCTGGTAAAGGATTAACCTCCAAAATTTTACCCCAATCTTCATTATTTTCTTTATTCCAAATAGCTTTTGCTTTTTCTTTATTTACGTATTCTACGTTTTTTGCATAGGGCTGACTTGAAATATATTGCTCGATACTAGCGATCGTTGATTGGTCTGAAGTCCTCAAATAAACACTGATTCGTATGTCTTCCTTAAAATTATCACCTATTGAATGGAGGTTTAAAAATAACCATCCCATAATGCCCATAATAAACAGAACAATGGCTACCCCTATAATACTATAAATATAATTGGGTTTGCTTCGTTTTAGTGACCCTGATCCGTTAACTGCCATAGCATTAAAATTTTATTTGTTCACTTTGCAAATGTACGGTTTTGAACGCTAATGACTTACATTTGCATAGGTCGAATTATGCCTATTTTTCACCTAAAATGGGATAATTTGGGTAGGCTAATTTAAAAAACAATAAAATTTAGATTTTTAAGCATTTACAAAGATGGAATATCAATTTAGTACAATCGAGAAAAAGTGGCAGGAGGCCTGGAAAACAAAAAAGGCATATCAGGTTAGCAATGATAGTTCAAAGCCTAAATGTTATGTATTAGATATGTTCCCTTACCCAAGTGGAGCTGGATTACATGTGGGTCATCCTTTAGGTTATATAGCGTCAGATATTTATAGTCGATTTAAGCGTTTAAAAGGGTTTAATGTTTTGCACCCAATGGGTTACGATGCCTTTGGTTTACCTGCGGAACAATATGCTATTGAACATGGTGTGCACCCTGCAAAAAGTACGCATGGCAATATTGATAATTTTAGAAAGCAGTTAGATAATATTGGTTTTAGTTATGATTGGGATAGAGAAGTTAGAACCTGCGATGCAACTTATTACAAATGGACCCAATGGATATTTTTACAATTATTTAATAGTTACTATGATCGAACAGCACAAAAGGCAAAGCCTATTGCTGATTTAATTGCTACTTTTGAAACAACTGGTAATGCACAAAAAGTTTGTCCAGGTGATTCGAATATTCAATTTAGCGCTGCTGAATGGAAAGCATATAACGAACAAAAACAACAGTCTATTTTGATGCATTATCGACTGGCTTTTTGTGGCTTCGGAGAAGTGAATTGGTGCGAAGCATTAGGTACGGTGCTTGCGAATGATGAAGTGATTAATGGATTTAGCGAAAGAGGAGGACATCCAGTAGAAAAGAAAAAATTAAGACAATGGTATTTGCGCATTACAGAATATGCCGATCGTTTATTGTCGGGTTTGGATACCATTCAGTTTAGTGATGCCATGAAGGAAATGCAATCCAATTGGATTGGAAAAAGTTATGGTGCTGAAATTGATTTTGCAGTTAATGGATATGATGCGATTTTAAAGGTATATACAACACGTCCTGATACCGTTTTTGGTGTAGACTTTATGGTGGTTGCACCTGAGCATGCATTAATTGAAAGTATCATACCTGAATCACAAAAGACTGAGGTAGAAGCTTATATTGCTTATGTTAAAAGTAGAAGTGAGCGTGAGCGTATGGCCGAGAAGAAAATTACAGGTTGTTTTACTGGGGCTTACGTGGTGAATTCATTTAATCAAAAATTAATTCCTATTTGGATTTCAGAATATGTATTAGCAGGCTATGGTACTGGCGCGATTATGGGGGTGCCTTGTGGAGATGATCGTGACTTTAAATTTGCACAATATTTTAATATTCCTATCACTAATATTATTGGTGACGCGTTTGATGGCAAGGAAGCCAATCCTACTAAGGAAGCAAAATTGACCAACAGTGATTATTTAAATGGGATCATTCAAAAGGACGCTATTGCGATAGTGAATGATAAGATAGAATCGATGGGCATTGGAAAGCGTAAAGTGAATTATAGAATGCGTGATGCAGCTTTTAGCAGACAACGATATTGGGGTGAGCCTTTTCCAATAAAGTGGAAAGATGGTATTGCGTATCCAATAACTGAAAGCGAATTGCCTTTATTATTACCTAATGTA
>CANETM010000039.1 GCA_947441205.1 Bacteroidota bacterium
AGCTGCAAAAAATGCAGCGCAGACAAACATCATAAAAAATGGTCCCAATTAATTGGGACCTTTTTAATTTTATTAGCCAATTATTTAACGGCTGGGACTGCTGCTTTGAGTTTAGCAAAATCCTGTTCCATTTTAGTAATTGTACTCATTAATTGATAAGAACTTAAACTTTCCTGCACAAATGAAATTTGCTTATTACTTAATCCATTTGGCTTGCCTTGGTATGCTAATTCAAGGTTTTGTAAAAACTGGTCCTCACTCATATTATCCCCCATTGACTTGTAATAGTTAATTTGCTGTTTAAGATCCTTCATCAGCGCAGTTGATACTTTTTTCGCTAATTCAATGTCATCAGCAGCATAACAAGCTTGTAAAAATACAAAAGAGAAATAATCATGTTGATTACCTCTGTTTGAAGTCATCGCGTAAGGGAAACTTTTTTGATTGGTTTCGGCATCCATTTTTCTAAGTACTTTTCTAGCACTATCCTTTTTACCTTCCATTACCAATGCTTCGGCAATTTGAGCAATTGAATAGCGAATAGAATTTAAATGACGTCTATTTTCCTCATCATAATACACATTTGGGTTTTTAGCATTGCCAAATGCAAACTTAGTCATGATATTATTATAGGCAACCTCGGTATTTACTGCTCCTTCGCCGACAACAGGAACCAACTGATAAGACATACCTGTTTGACGCACATATTTATCTAATCCCAATTCCTTTAATTCTTGTAATGAAGTAAAGCAAACAGGACGCTTAAATTGTGTAGTTGCAATAATAGCATACATCGCCATTTCATTTTTTACCAAATATTGACGATTTGGATTAAAATCAATCAACATTTCATTTACAACACTATCGGTAGGTTTAACAATGCCTGCAGCTATTGCATTTGCTTTGTTTACAGGCACTTTGAATTTATGCGTAGGGAAAATATTAACAGGGCCTTCGTTAGTTTGTGCCATATATTTTCCAGCAGGATCACCAATAACGTATCTTAAAATGGAATCTAAATCATGGTATCTTTTTTCACCAAATTCAGGAAGATCATTATAGTAAGCAACATTTAATTTATTTCCTGCTACTTGTTCTTCAGAAAAAATAACATCAAATTTTTCACTTTGATTTACTTTATACCTTAACTCCCTCATATACCAATCGGAACCTAAAAGGCTATTTACAACTACACGAACATCAGGGCGAATACCTTCCACCTCTTGCGCATACCATAATGGATAAGTATCATTGTCGCCAAATGAAAATAAAATGGCATTAGGAGGACAACTTTCTAAATAGTTACGTGCTAAGTCACGAGGCAATGTTTTTTGACTTCTGTCATGATCATCCCACTCCTGCTGTGCCATTAAGGTTGGTACTGCTAATAAACATAATACTGTTGCCGATATAGCTGCTACTCTTTGATTTACAAATTTTGTAAACCATTCAATAACTTGTAGCACACCCAACCCAATCCAAATGGCAAATGCATAAAATGATCCTACATATGCATAATCACGTTCACGTGGCTGTAAGCTTACTTGGTTTAAATAAATAACAATGGCTATACCGGTAAAGAAAAATAGTAAAGCAGTTACTACAAAATCCTTTTGGGTCTTTTTTGATTGATAAATAAATCCTATGATGCCTAAAATAAAAGGCAACATGAATAAAGTATTATGCGCTTTATTTTGATTACTAATTGAATCAGGTAATTTAGATTGATCTCCAAAAAATAAATTATCTATGAATGAAATACCCGTAATAAAATTACCGTCTCTAACATTACCAAAACCTTGTAAGTCATTTTGCTTGCCTGCAAAATTCCAAAGGAAATAACGCATATACATAAACCCAAACTGATAAGTAGCAAAGTATTTGATATTATCTCTTAAAGTAGGGTCTTCGCCATCAACTACACCAGCAAAAGCCTTATAGCTGTCCATTTGACCGCGATCATTTTCACCGTCCCACATTCTTGGAAATAAGTGGGCTGATGGCGCTGAACTCCAATCTCTTTTATAATTTTTACCTGCTAAATCATAGGTTTCTTTACCTTTTACAAACTGATCACTTCCTTCAATATTGTCTACTTTATCAATATAGTCCGGTCCGTACAAAATTGGCCAATCTCCATATTGCTCTCTACCTAAATATCCTACAAGTGTAACTGGATTGTCTACATTATACATATCCACTGAAGGGTCAGCACTTGAACGAATCATGGTTGTCAAATAACTTGTATACCCCAATAAGAAAAAGGCAGTTGACCAAATTCCTAGTTTTAAAAAATACATCCCTTTTTTATTCGCATAATAAATTCCAAAACATAGTACCGTAGCGACTAAAACAAAAAAGGTAATGAACCCACTAAAAAATGGCAATCCAAAATTATTTACAAATGCAACATCAAACGCTCCTGCCCACTTGATGGTATATTGAATAAGAAACACTTGAATGAATCCAGTAATGATTACGCCAATGATAAAAGCATAAATACCCCCTTTCCAACTTGCTTTATAATTTCTAAAATAATACACCATCACGATGGCAGGAATTGTCAATAAATTCAACAAGTGAACTCCTATCGAAATTCCCATCATATAAAATATAAAAATCAACCACTTGTCTGCACCTGGCTGATCGGCTTGATGCTCCCATTTTAAAATAGCCCAAAATACCAATGCAGTGAAAAATGAACTTAATGCATAAACCTCCCCTTCAACAGCACTGTACCAAAAAGAATCGGAAAAGGTATAAGCTAAGGCGCCAACAATTCCGGCACCCATAATAGATATAATTTGAACATTCGTTAAGGCTTCTTTTCCTTTTTGAACAATTCTTTTTGCAAAATGCGTAATAGTCCAAAATAAGAACATAATCGTAAACCCACTTGCTAACGCACTCATAATATTAACCGCCTTGGCAGCAGTTAATGGGTTGTCACCAAATAATATGATAAAAATTCGACCTAATAATACAAACATTGGGGCTCCAGGGGGATGCGGAATTTGCAATTTATAAGCACTGCTGATAAACTCACCACAATCCCAAAAGCTACCTGCAGCCTCAGTGGTCATGATATATACAGTACATGCAATTAGGGTTACGATCCAACCCGTCCAATTATTCACTTTTTTAAAGTCCATTTTGACAATTTTTGTAGTTGCAAACTTAACTTAATCTAAGCAAAAAGGGAAATTCAAAGCCGGTTTATCATTATTTTAAGATTTCCGGGTTCCCTTTAGGTTTTTTATCTTTGCCACCCATGAGCAACCCACGTACTGTAGCATTTCATACTTTAGGCTGTAAACTTAACTTTTCAGAAACTTCCACCCTTTCTAGGCAATTGGAGTTGGCTGGCTTTGAAAAGAAACAATTTACGGACAAGGCCGACGTATATGTTATCAATACCTGCTCAGTAACCGAAAATGCAGACAAGGAATGTCGTCAATTAGTGAGACGTATTCAAAGAAATGCACCGGAAAGTTTTGTAGTTATCACGGGGTGTTATGCTCAATTAAAGCCAACCGAAATTGCTACTATTCCTGGTGTTGATTTGGTTTTAGGAGCAGCTGAAAAATTTAACCTAGTCCAACATTTATCAACTTTAACAAAGGGCGAAGAAGCAAAAATATGTAGTTGCGATATTGAACAAGTTTCAGGATTTAATAGTTCTTTTTCAATGAATGATCGTACCCGAACCTTTTTAAAAGTACAAGATGGTTGTGACTACAGTTGCTCATTTTGCACGATTCCCATGGCGCGTGGAAAAAGTCGAAGCGATAGTATCGAAAACGTAGTCAAGCAAGCACAAGGATTAGCTGAAAGCGGTGTAAAAGAAATTGTTTTAACGGGTATTAATTTAGGAGATTTTGGAAAAGGAGCTGATGGCGCAAAAAAAACAAGTGAAAACTTTTTTGAATTGGTGAAAGCATTGGATCAAGAAACAAATATTCCTAGGTATCGTATTTCCTCAATCGAACCCAACTTACTAACCAATGAAATTATTGAATGGGTTGCTGGAAGTAAGCATTTCATGCCTCATTTTCATATACCCTTACAAAGTGGTTCAGACACGGTTTTAAAATTAATGCAAAGAAGATATAATAGCGAGTTGTATTTCGATAGAATTAAAAGTATCAAAGCAATTATGCCTGATGCCTGTATTGGAGTAGATGTTATTGTTGGATCACCTGGCGAAACGGAAGCATACTTTAAAGAGAGTTTTGATTTTATACATGCATTAGACATATCCTATTTACACGTATTTACTTACTCTGAGCGAGCAATGACTAAAGCCTTGGATATTAAACCAGTTGTTCCTATTCAGGTTAGAAACGAACGAAATAAAATATTAAGAAACTTGTCGTATCAAAAGCAACAGTTTTTTAATGCACAACATATTGGTGAAACCAGACCCGTTTTATTTGAATCCATTAAGCAAAAGGATCCAAATGACATTCCTATGCTTGAAGGTTACACTGACAATTATATCAAGATAATAACACCTTATAGAGCCGAATGGAGTAACCAGATTATTGATTGGGAAATAAATTAGAATTACTTGAGTCCTTTTAAATTGGCGAAACTTCATGTAGTTTAAACTCTACAATCATCATCATATTTAAGCTTTCTATTCTCACAAATACGTTGCTTTTACTTGCTTTAATAACCTCGCCACGTCGACCCATAAATAAACCTTGATTGATTGCCACTTTTGTTTGTGGAGGCATATTAGTCATGTCAACAATTTCAATATTTGTAATTGTTGACAACCCTAAATACTTTTTAATTTCTTCAATTTCATTGTCGCGAATAATGGCAGGTTTTTTTTCAAAATATAAAAAATTGACTACGCCAAAAGTGGATAAAATATTAGTATAATCCTCTTTTGATGCTTTCACAAAAACATAGGATCTAAATAATGGGGTGTAAATAATTTTTTTTCGATCAGACCAATACCTCTCTTGCATTTGAACTGGACACCAACTTTCAAATCCTTTATCAGTTAATAATTGATCGACCTTCTTCTCCCATTTTGACTTTGTATAAATAACATGCCATTGTTTAATAGCAGGCTTACTAGTTTTAATTTCCATCTTAACTTTTCTTTACTACCGTATTCATATTGCCAAAAGCACTTAACAAATTACTTGATTCATCTATTTGAATATCCTTCGCTACTAATTTCAACCATGCTTGATATCGTTCTTGCTTAGTTTTGTCAGGATTATTATAGAATTTATCGTAATCGCCTTTTGCCGCATCAACTTTCATCAGCTTATTTAATTTTAAAATTCCTTCGTTTTGCTGAATTACTGCTTGAACTTGCTTTTTATATTGTTGATATCTATCTAACTTTAAATACGCTGGATGATCCATTTGAGCTGAAATCCATTTTAAGTTGTTTTTAAACTTAATGGTATTCGTATCAGTTTCAATTTTCTGATTAGCAGCTGAAGCGATTTTTGCAATATTGTAATTTGATTTCCAAGCTTGAAAAGGCACTGTTTGTATTACATCCCAATTTAAAGCAGATGGATTATCTTTTTCACGGTACTTTAATAATTCATACTCATCAGGGAAGACTACGTCAGACTCTACTCCTTTCTTTTGCGTCGAACTTCCCGTGATACGATAAAATTTTTGGAAGGTCAATTTCACTGCACCATATTCAGTTTGAATACCTAATGAATCCATTGGTTTTCCAAAAGCTACATTACGTTGAACTGTTCCTTTTCCATAAGTTGAAGTACTTCCAACAACTATGCCTCTTTTATAGTCTTGAATAGCGCCTGCGAAAATTTCACTTGCCGATGCGCTAAACTCGTTTACCATTACCACTAATGGCCCATCATATAATATACCAGGCGTTTCGTCTGCTAAAATTTGTGAACGGCCTTCTTTATCTCTAATTTGAACAACCGGACCTTTGTCGATAAACAAGCCAACCATTTGCACCACTTCATACAGTGATCCTCCCCCATTATATCTTACATCAATAATAATACTACTAACTTTTTCAGCCTTTAATTTTTTAACTTCTTCAGCTACATCTTTAGAACATCTATGACCGTCTTCTCTTTCAAAATCTGCATAAAAATCAGGAAGCAAAATATATCCAATTTTTTCAGTTCCCTTTGTAATCACAGCACTTCGTGCATAGCCTTCATCTAATACTATCTTCTCTCTTCTTAAGGCAATAATCTTGATACTTCCATCAGGTTTTTTAACCGTCAATCTCACTTCAGTTCCTAAGTCACCTCGTATTAATTTAACCGCATCAGTAACTTCATAGCCTGCAATATCTACCGGCTCTTGATTACCTTGCGCAATTTTTGTGATTACATCATTCACTAACAATTGACCTGATTTCCAAGCAGGACCACCTGGTTGGATACTTGCTATTTTAACCCCATTATCATCTGCACCTAATTGTGCGCCAATTCCGTAAATAACCCCACTCATTTGCTCGGTAAATGACCTTTTTTCAACTGGAGCAAAGTAGTCGGTATGAGGATCCATTAAACCAGTAATTGAATTTAAAAACAAATCAAATTTTTTCTCTTGATTAAAAGTTTTGTCTTGTTGTTCAAACCTTTTACGATATGATTTTGCAATGGTATTTCTTGCTTCCACTTCTAATTCGGCATCTGACTTGTAAACAAATTTATCAGCTGCTTTCGTTTTTGCAGTGTCCGCTAGTTTACTGCTTTTTTCACGTGCTGCTCTGTCTTCAATTAGGGTTGTGTATCTTTCTAGACTTTTATATTTTATAATTTTATACCATCTAGTATACCTGTCATCCAAATTTAAAGCGTAGTTAATACTATCCGCATCTAATTTTATAGAGTCATCAATGTTAAAATCAAAAGGGGTTTTAATAATGGACTCAAAAATTTGTTTCACTTCTTGATAACGACGATCGTACATTCTGCTAACGTTTGGTTGAAATTCAATTTTAGAACCATGAATTTCATCATCAATTGACTTTTTAAATTGCGCCAATGAATCAATGTCCGACTGTAGGAACATATTTTTTTCTGGATCCAAAGCTTTCAAATAAGCATCAAATACTTCACCTGAAAAATCATCATCAATTTTGCGAGGATTATAATGCTCACTCTCTAACAAATGTCCTATAGTTGATAAAAGTTTTCTATGCCTTATTTCAAGTGATTCATTTGAATTATTTTGAAAAGTATTAAACGCAAAAAATAAACCTCCTACTAATACCACTGTGGCTAAAAATTTCCACTTATTTTGTTTTACATATGTCATAATCGTATACATGAAGAAATTCAAAAATAGCGCAAATTGGCTATTCAAGCATGCAATTAAGTATAAAGAGACCTTTTTTTACCATAATTTTATAAAAAGATGCAATTCTACTTTTATACATTGCTGTTTTAGTGTATTTTTGCGACCCTAAATGGAGGGTATAGCTCAGTAGGTTAGAGCGACAGTTTGTGGCACTGTAGGTCGTGGGTTCGAGACCCATTACTCTCCCTGAAAACCTATCCCAATTTGGGGTAGGTTTTTTCATAAACACTAGCTTATGCATTTTTTGTTAATACCCATAATGACTGCAATATTTGGATGGATGGTTGCATGGCTTTTTGTGAAAGCTTTATTCCTGAATTGGAAAGGCGGAATTAGTCAATCCATATCATCCCTAAATTTTGAACAATTAATAACTACTGAAGCTAGCCTAAAACAGTTTGATTTCTTGTTACCCACTTTGGATAAACATTTAGACAATTTTTTCAATAATAAACTCACTCAAAAAATGCCAATGATTGCTATGTTTATTGGCAATAAAACAATTGACCAATTAAAAGAGGTATTTATTGAGGAATTGAAATTAATGTTCCCAGAATTGGTTCAAAAACTACTAAAAGGCTCAGTTAAAGAATTAGAAAGCGCATTTCAGGAAAAATGGAAAAAGAAATTGGAAATTGTCCTATTTAAAGCAACATACAAACTTAGAATCGCCGCTTTTATCTTAGGTTTTATATGGGGTATCCTCTTATTCCTGCTCAATCAAGTACTTTAATTGCCGTTCATATAAACAAATGGCCCTTCCTATTGTTATTGTAGGATATTTACACCCGAATTTAAACTTAACTAACAGCATGCTGTCTAACCTATTATGAAATATATATCAATTCTACTGATTTTTGCCTTTTTCACTACTACTACCATCGCACAATACCCTGGAGCAGCCGCAAGAGGTGCTGGAGCTTCAAGCAATATGGGCCATTTTTATGGTAAAATTATAGACGCCAATAAAAAAGGTGTTGATGGAGCTAGTGTTCAATTAAAAGGGAGCAAATTTGACCCTGCAACTAAAAAATCAACTGAAGTGATTTTGGGTACGATGATTACATCCGCGAATGGTGACTTTAGTTTTGAAAACTTACCCATAATGGGCAATTTTAAACTTGTTGTTTCGGGAGTTGGATATAAAAAATTTGAAAAACAAATAAGTTTCAACTTTAAGCCAAATGGTACTCCTCAGGAAATGATGGCTTTAGTTGACAAAGACTTAGGTAATATAAAATTAGAGGAAGACCCAAAACAACTAGAAACGGTTACCGTTACAAGTTCGGCTAAACCACAGTTTGAAATGGGTATCGACCGTAAAATTTTCAATGTAGATAAAAACTTATCAAGCACAGGACAAACAGCAGTTGAAGTAATGAAAAATATACCCAACTTAAATGTGGACATTGATGGTAATGTAACATTAAGAAATGCAACGCCTACTTTATTGATTGATAATCGCCCTACCACATTGACAATGGATCAAATTCCAGCAGACATTATTGATAGAGTTGAGATTATCACCAACCCATCTGCAAAATATGACGCCTCAGGTGGCAATGCAGGTATCTTAAACATTGTCTTAAAGAAGAATAAAAAAAATGGATATAATGGTGGCTTACGAACAGGAGTTGATATGAGAGGTAAGTTTAATGGAGGTGGTGATTTAAATTTAAGAGATAATAAAATCAATTTTTCATTGAGTGGAAATGTGAGAAATAATAAATCATTAAGTACATCTGATAATTTAAGAGATTTACTACTTACGCCAATTCCTACAAGCGTAAACACTTACACAAATAGTATTGGCAATAGTTTATTTTCATTTTATAGAGGTGGATTCGATTATTTAATCGACAACAGAAATACATTATCAATCAATGGAAATATTGTAAAAGGAGAATTTGAAAACAGCTCATCCCAACAAATTGATTCCATCTTGTCTGGTATTAGTTCGCCATCAATCGGTTTAGAAAATAGTTCGAAATTTTCATTTTTAAATAAGGGTGGTCAAGCAAGTTTTAAACACTTGTTTGCTGAAACTGGTCATGAATTAAGTGCTGATTTTAATTATAATGAAAGCACTAACAATAACAACTCTTTAATAAATTCGTCCTTCATCAATCAAAGAACAAGTGGTTCAGGTTATAACAAAAATTACACTTCTAATATTGATTATGAAAAATTACTTAAAAACAATGCTAAGTTTGAAGCTGGTGTGAGAATGAATAATCGTAATGAATTCAATGCTCGTGATCAATATAGAAACGAAGTCTTGGTGAATAGCATTAGTAACCAATTAAAGTACAACGAACAAGTTTTAGCAGCCTATACTAACTTAGGTGGTAAGAAAAACAACCTTAGTTATCAACTTGGATTCAGAGTTGAAAATAGAGATTATACGGTGAATGTATTAAATAAGCAAGGACAGGATTCATTAGAATCAAAAATAAAGCTACCTCTTTCCTTATTCCCTAGTGCCTTCTTAAGCTATAAGTTAAATGACAAAAATGATTTTCAATTTAACTATTCAAAACGTATCAATGCACCAAATCCTTTTCAATTACAACCGTTTGCTGACTATAGTGACCCATTAAATATTTCAGTAGGTAATCCAAAATTGAAACCACAATTTACCCACTCATTTGAAGTTGCTTATAATAACGTTTACAAAAAGGGTTCAAATTTATTAGTGACTGCTTATTATAAATACAGCACTAATTTGATTACCAATTTTATTTATAAAGACATTAATCCAATCACCAACGATAGTGCTTTTTATAGTTCCTTTATTAATGCTAATACTTCAACGGTATTTGGTTTAGAATTAAGTAACAAAACTGCTATCACAAAATGGTGGGATTTGAATGTGAGTTTTAACTTATTTAAATCCGAAATTAATGCCACTATTCCAGGTCAAGATGTTAACAACAATCTAACTAGCTGGTTTAGCAAGATGAACAACAATTTTAAAATTACAAAAGGATTGTCATTACAATTTAGCGGTCAATATCAAGCTAAAACCGTGCTCCCTCCAGGTGGCAACTCTGGCGGTGGTGGCGGAGGCGGTAGAGGCGGTGGTGGATTTGGTGGTGGAGGCGGATTTGGTGGCCCACAATCTACAGCACAGGGATACAACTTACCTAACTACGAATTTGATTTGTCAATTAGAAAGGATTGGACCTTACAAGGAGGAAAAACAGCATCATTAACATTTAGCGTAAGTGACTTATTTAAAACAAGGGTTATTCAAACATATTCAGAAAGTCTTTACTTCACTCAAAATGTTTCAAGAACTAGAGATCAGCAATTCTTTAGACTTAACTTCTCCTACCGATTTGGTAAATTTGATGTAAACTTATTAAGAAGAAAAAGTACGAAAGGTGATGAAG
>CANETM010000040.1 GCA_947441205.1 Bacteroidota bacterium
TAATGGCAACCTTATCAGATAAACGTTTCATAAAATGTATTTAATACAAATTAACTATAATTCAATTTTGAAACAATGACAATGGTCATAATTATTACAAATAATGATATTTAATCCATCATGGAAGAAAGAAAGGAAGAAAGAATGAATGAATGAGCGAATCAATCAATTGAACTCACTATAAACAAGTAATCATTATTTACAATTAGATGTAATAAATTGGTCAGTGTTAGGATAATTCTTTTGTTTAGCAATTTGCAAAGCATTACAAGCTTGATTTTTTTTCCCTACGCTAATAAAACACATTGCTTTGTAAAATTCTGATTTACCTGTAGTCGCTTGTGCGAACTGCGCAGCTTTCTCAAAATAAGGAATTGCTTTTTCAAATTGTCTTGCTGAATAATAACATATTCCAATGTTTTCAAAATTGGTATAATTAGCAGGATCCGCCTGAGAAGCTAATAAATATTGCTGAGCGGCCACCGAGTATTGCCCTTTTTGAAAAGCTTGTACTCCTTTAGTGATATAATCATTAGAAGCTGGTGCAACTGCGGCTCCATTGGCAGCAAACAAACCACGAATTTTTGTAAATGTCGTCGTGTCTTTAGGGAATAGCTTAATGGCACTATCTAAAATTTTTAAGGATAATGCATTTGAGGCCCCCATTAATTCAAATCGACCTAATAAATATTGATTCCACCCTTCTGGCTCATTTCGATATTTAATATAGGTCGCAAAGGCTTTATTAATTTCAGCTGTATCCTTTTGTCGGGACGCCGAGAAAATAACATTCTTATAATAACTTGTAGCTCTTGGCCAGTTATAAAATGCTTTTTTAGAATAATAGGAAACACTATCATAATTCCCGAGTGATGCAAAAACGGCAGTTTTGATAAAATCTGTATAGTGTAAATATGGATTATCCTTTTCACATGACCTTAGTAACCGAAGGGACTCATCATACATTTTATCTCTATAATAATACCTTGCAACCAATGCCTTGATAGGCAATGTTGAAGTTGATAAATTCGGGAAGTGAGGGAATGCGTCCTTAACATCGTCTAAAGCCATTTTAGGATCCGCATCAATTTCGCCCATCACATATTTTTGAACTTTTAGGGATTGATAAACTTGTTTATTTATAAAAATGGAGGAGCCAATTAAAATAAAGGAGAATACAATATAAAAAGGAATCCATGTTTTATCGCCATCTTTATTCACATCCGATTGCTTTACTTTTTCATTTATTTGAATCAAAGAATAAGGTGCAAAAACTAAAAAAGCAGAAACAGTCAACATGGTTTGCATGGAAGTACGCTCAGTAGGAAAATTCAACATCGCGTCAACAAAATAACATACGATAGCCATTAATGAAATAGTGGCCATGAAGTGGTATTGCTTTGATTTTTCATCACGCCATATTTTTAAACTAAAAAGTCCTACTAATACAAAAAGCGCAATGTATAAAACACCTCCGATAATACCCAGGTCAGCAAAGGTTTCCAAGTAATCATTGTGCGCATGATAAGGTACAAATAAATCATTAGCGCGCTCTTTTTCATATGGAATGGAAGCCAATTTCCAATTACCATAACCATCACCAATAAATGGATGTTTAGTAGCATAATCAATGGCTGCCTTCCATAAATTTAAACGACCCGATGATCCTTCGTTTGTTATTTGAATTGATTTTATTCTTGATGTTACGGCTCCGTCAACCAAACTTCCTTCCGAACTATTATCAATTAATCCAAAGACAAGGTTTGCTGAAAAATAAGCAACTACAATGGGTATTAAGAAAAGTAGAATATTGGTAACAATCGCTTTTTTATTATTCTTATTACTAAAATAAATGGTCGTAATTGAAAAGATGATAAATATTAAAAGTAAACCAACGAATGTTGAACGAGTACTTAAAATAAATAGCGCAAATGTTCCTAAAAATATCGAAGCTACTCCAATAAATTTGCCAGCAATTTTGGTATGTCGTATTAAATATAAAGCAAAAGGAAACTTAATCAATAAGCTTGCTGCCATTACGTTTTTATTACCATTATTTCCAACTATCGACGCTACACCCAATTTACTTTCCGTATCCGACACTATAATTTTAAATTGATTGATTACAAATAGCGCATCAAAAATTAAAATAAAAGTGAGTATGCAAGCAATTACAAAATAAGTTTGACTTAGTTCTTTCTTATAGAACAATATGGACAAATTCATGAAAATTAAAAAAGTGCTCACTAAGCGCGCTAAACAAACCAAGGCTTCAGTTGGATTAATAGCATAATAGTATGACGCTAAAGCCCACAACAAAAAAGCCGCGTAAACTAGCGTGAATTTTATATTAAAAATACCCGCAATAGCTTCCTTGTATTGATTATAATTAAAGGTAATGTAGGATAACACCAATAAATCAACGATACTAGTATACAGCCATTGAGCACCCATTACATCTGCACCCTCAAAATCAGGGATAAAATGAACAATTAAATAAAGCGCTGTAAATATGTATAATAATATATTAGATTCTTTTTTCATGGAGTAAATTTAATAAAATTGCTCCAATTATAAGTAACCCATATTATTCCATAACAAAAGTTTCATGCATTTCCGGCACAATAACTTCTTTGAACCCCTTTTTTCTTAATCTTTCTGCAAAATGGTCTTGCACATCAGCTTCCCCATGCACTACAAAAATTTGTTTCACTAAATCGGGTGTCTGACAAGCTAAAAATTGCATTAAATCCTCATAATCACCATGAGCACTCATACTTCTGATAGATCCGACTTTCGCGATTACTGGATAAGTTTCACTATAAATTTTCACTTCTTTTTGGCCATTCATTAAACGCCCACCTAAAGAGTGGGGCTCACAATACCCAACCAGCAAAATAGCAGATTTAGGATTTTCAATGTTGTTTTTAATATGATGCTTTACCCTACCCGCATCAGCCATACCAGACGCGGAGATAATTACTTTAGGATGCATGTCTTCATTTAATGCCTTACTTTCCTCTACCGTTTTTATATAACGCAGCCCCTCAAAATCAAACGGGTCGTCATCAACTTCTAAAACATGCTGTATGGTTTTATTGAAATACTTAGGAAATGATTTTACTACTTCCGTTGCTTCAATACTTAAAGGACTGTCAACATAAATTGGGATATGTGGTAATTTTCTTTCAATAGATAATTGGTTTAACTCATATAAAACTTCCTGCGTGCGACCAACACTAAAAGCAGGAATAATTAAGTTCCCTTTTTGTTCAACACAAATTGTTTGAATCCAATGCAATAAATCATCGGGTGTAGTGTGAATCAAATCGTGCAATTTATCGCCATAAGTGCTTTCAATAATGATAAAATCAGCATGTGGAAAAACAGCTGGTGATCTTAAAATCATATCACGATACCTTCCAATATCACCACTAAAGGTCAAGGTTTTAACCTCGGAACCTTCTTTTATTTTTAAACTAACCGCCGCGCTTCCAATGATATGTCCAGCATCGGTGTAAAATAATTCGACACTACTTGTTATTTGTGTTGGCTTTTCATATTCAACAACAGTTAGTAGTGGTAATACTAATGCAACATCATCAATATCATATAAAGGTTCGATGGGAGGAAGTCCTTGTTTAGCTCGACGCTTATTACCATATTTTGCGTCATCACGTTGAATCATTGCCGAGTCCTTCAATAAAATTTCAGTCAACGCTTTAGTAGCTGGTGTACAATAAATATTACCCTTAAAACCTTCCTTAGCTAATTTGGGCAATAATCCTGTATGATCAATATGAGCGTGTGATAATATTACATAGTCAATCGTAGCAGCATCAAAACCAAAATTAGCATTCATGCCATCGGTATCTCTTCCCATTCCTTGAAACAAACCACAATCCAATAAAAAACGTTCTCCGTTATCTAAATGCACTAAATGCTTTGAACCCGTTACTGTTCGGGCTGCTCCGTGAAAACTTATTTTCATTTGAAAAATTTATTGCTACTAAGATAAACTATAAAGCTAAAGTAGCCACTATATAGTCAGCAATTAATATTAAAATACAACTTACCACCACAGACTGCGTTCCTGCTTTTCCAATTTCCAATGCACCCCCTTTGACATAATAACCAAAATAGGCAGGCACTGTACTTATGATAAAAGCAAATATGAAAGATTTGTAAAAAGCAATACTGATATAATCAGTATTTAAGTCACTTCTTATTCCATCTATAAATAATTCATTGGGAACGGATCCTGTCCAACCTCCCACTAAATAACCACCCCAAACACCAATCACTGCAGAAATACCAACCAACATTGGAACCATCGTAAAGGACCCAAGGATTTTTGGAAGGATTAAATAGTTTTTTGAATTTATGCCCACTATTTCTAAGGCATCAATTTGTTCAGTTGTTCGCATATTACCCAATTCACTTGCAATTTTACTCCCAACAACACCCGCCAATACGATACATAAAAAAGTAGGTGCAAATTCTAATATCATACCATCACGAACAATAATTCCAATCGTAGATAAAGGTATCAAAGGGTTAACTAATTGTGCTGCTGTTTGAACAGTCATAACCGCTCCTAAAAAAAAGGATATAATTACTACGATGGGTAATGAACCAATACCAATATCATAACATTGTTTCATGTACTCTTTCCAAAACATGCTGACATTATCCGTTTTGGTGAACATGCCTTTTAACATCAAAAGGTACTTTCCAAAGTGAGTGAAAAAATTCATGCTACAAAGTTAGTGAATTTCTATTGCTTACGCTTTTTCATACGTTTCCACCAACTAGTCCTTTGTACTTCGGTATCGGTATCAATTCTGGTTTTAAGTTGCGCATCCACGACTGAAACAGTTGCCATATTAATTATATTACGCACATCAGATCCTAACTGTAATACGTTTACTGGTTTTTTAAGACCCAATAAGATAGGTCCAATAATATCCACTCCACCCACTTCTTTCAATAAATGATAAGATATGTTTCCTGCAGTTAAGTTAGGGAATATCAAAACATTCACATCGGCATCGACTAATTCACTAAATGGATAATTGTCTCTTAAAATTTCTTTATTAAAGGCTAACATTCCTTGCATTTCACCATCCACAATTAGGTTTGGATTTTTTTGCTTCACAATCCTGGTTGCCTCTGCCATTTTTTTAGCATCTGGTGTGTCGCTACTTCCAAAATTCGAATAGCTTAACATGGCCACTCTTGGCACCATATTAAAGTTGCGTACTTCTTTTGCTACAAGCAAAGTAATGTCCGCTATTTCTTCGGCAGTTGGGTCAATATTTACTGTTGTATCTGCTAAAAATAAAGGACCTTTTTTTGTAAGTAATAAATACATACCTGCAATCTTACTTCCATTTTCCTCCACACCAATAGTTTGTAAAGCAGGTTTTATTCCGTCAGCATAATTACGAGTCAAGCCTGATAGCATTGCATCTGCTTCGCCCGTCTCCACCATCATCGCACCAAAATAATTTTGAGTAAGCATCAATTTTAAACTTTCGTATTTGTTAACGCCTTTGCGTTGTCTTTTTTGAAACAATAAAGAACCAAAAAATTCACGCTTCGTTTCCATTGCGTCACTTCGTACATCAATAATTGGCAAATCACTTATATCAATATTATTTGCATCTGCAATTGCTCTTATTCTTGTTTCATTACCCAATAAAATTGGATAAGCAATTCCATCATCATATACAATACTCGCAGCTTTTAGCACTTTCGTATTTTCTGCATCAGCAAAAACCAATCGTTTTGGATCACGTCTTGCCTTGTTGCTTAATATACGCATCAACTGATTATCCAGACCCAATCGTTTATTTAATTGCACAACATAGTTATCCCAATTTGAAATAGTTAATTGCGCCACACCCGACTCAATGGCTGCTTTAGCCACCGCTGGAGCAAGGGTACTTAATAATCTTGGATCCAATGGCTTTGGAATAATGTATTCATTTCCAAAACATAAATTTTGTTGATTGTATGCCATGTTCACAATATCCGGAACTGCGGTTTTCGCCAATTCGGCTAAAGCTTTTACTGCAGCCAATTTCATGGCTTCATTAATTTGCTTAGCACGAACATCTAATGCTCCTCTAAAAATATAAGGGAACCCTAATACATTATTTACTTGGTTAGGATAATCGGATCGGCCAGTTGCCATAATAATATCCTTACGAACTGCAATAGCTGCATCATATGTAATTTCAGGATCAGGATTGGCCAATGCAAAAACAATTGGATTTTTTGGCATCGATGCAATCATTTCAGGTGTTACTACATTGCCAACACTTAATCCTAAAAATACATCAGCATTTTTTAAAGCTTGCGCTAAATTTATAGTACTTGATTTTACTGCAAATGGCTTTCGGTCCTCCCCTAAATCAGTTCGGCCTTCGTGTAATACACCGTCCTTATCAAACAAGGTGAAGTTTTCATACCTCGCACCCAATGCAACATATAATTTGATGCATGCCATTGCTGCAGCGCCTGCACCACTAACCACAAACTTAGCTTTTTCAATTTTCTTTTTTTGTAATTCTAATGCATTCAATAAGGCAGCACTACTAATAATTGCGGTACCATGCTGATCGTCATGCATTAAAGGAATATTCATTTGCTCCTTTAACTTTTGCTCGATATAAAAACATTCAGGTGCTTTAATATCTTCTAAGTTAATACCACCAAAAGTCGGTTCTAAAGATTTTACAATTTGAACAAATTTATCGGGATCCGTTTCATTTATTTCAATATCAAAAACATCAATGTCGGCGAAAATTTTAAATAATACAGCCTTCCCCTCCATTACAGGTTTACTTGCTTCTGGCCCGATATTTCCAAGTCCTAAAACGGCTGTACCATTTGTGATAACACCCACCAAATTTCCCTTAGCTGTATACTTATATATATCTGAAGGGTTATTAAAAATTTCATTACAAGGAATCGCAACACCCGGACTATAGGCTAATGATAAATCTTTCTGTGTTTTAGTTTCTTTCGTTGGGATTACTTCAATCTTACCTGGACGACCATTGGCATGATATTCAAGGGCTTGATCTTTTCTTAATTTATCTTTATTAGACATGTAATAGATTTATAACAAATGTTAGTTTACAAGTAGTACAAAGCTACTTAAATATTTGAAAAGAATATGATTTTGAACCTAAATGACTGATTATGAATACGTTTTAAATAACAGTATTAATTGTACAAGCTTACGCCTAACCATGCCATCATACCTACTCCGTGTGCAATTGCATCCTCATCGACTTTAAAAACTGGGGTATGTACATTATGAATGGCATCCTTTGCATCATTTCGAACTCCTAATCGGAAAAAGCAACCAGGAATCACTTGAGAATAATATCCAAAATCCTCAGCACCCATTCGGAGTTCAGTTTCTTCGACATTATAAGCTCCCATATATTGGTCGGCTAACTTCCAAGCCGCTTCGGTAATAATTGGTTCATTGTCAACAGTTGGATAACCTACATCAACTCGAAAATCAATTTCAGCTCCAGTTGCAATGGCTAATCCTTTCGCCTGCTGTAACATTAATTCATGTGCTTTAAATCGCCACACTTCATCCATCGCTCGGAAAGTTCCCATTAATTTTACTTCACTTGGAATCACATTTGTTGTGTTACCTCCATGAATAGAACATATGGATAAAACAGATGGATTTTGAGGATTTCTATTACGCGAAATTATAGTTTGTAAACTGGTAATTAATTGTGCTGCTACTAAAACCGTGTCCACCGTTTGATGAGGTGTTGCTGCATGACCACCCGGACCTTTAATGCTTACATATAACTCATCAGCGCTTGCCATAACACGTCCTTTTCTAAAACTTAATTTACCATATGGTAAACCCGGATGCACGTGCAATCCAATGATACCTTGAGGTGTAGGGTTTTGTAAAGCGCCATCTCGAATCATATAACTAGCGCCACCTGGATTTTTTTCTTCACCAGGTTGAAATAATAATTTTATAGTTCCTTCAAATTCATTTCGTAATTCCCATAATATTTTCGCTGCTCCTAATAAAATAGTAGTATGTACATCATGACCACAGGCATGCATTACGCCTTCATTCTTTGATTTATAATCAACCTCATTCTCTTCAATAATAGGTAACGCATCCATATCGGCACGCAAAGCAATAACACGTTTGCTTGGATTTTTTCCTTCAATTATTCCCAACACACCCGTTGTAGCTATCACGGTAAAAGGAATTCCAATTTTAGTTAATTGTGCTTGTACAAATTTACAAGTCTCAAATTCTTGATAACTTAATTCAGGGTTGGCATGCAAATGTCTGCGTATTGCAATATTTTCTGTTTGCCCCGCGGCTGCTAAAGATTTAATTTTTTCTAGTAACATAGTAGAAGAGTGCTTGAATTAAAGTTACTAATTAATAATTGCTTTTTAAATTTTCAGTATTGGCTCCAGTTACGATAGCAACTCCAGCGCTACATCCAATGCGTGTTGCACCAGCATCAATCATTTGTTTTGCTGTTGCATAATCTCTAATACCTCCTGAAGCTTTAATATTTACCGAGTCCGGCAAATGCTTGCGAAATAATTTTACGGCTTCAACACTCGCTCCTTTGTCTGCATAACCCGTTGATGTTTTAAGAAAATCAATACCGGCAATGCCATAAATATCACAGCACTTTATAATTTCATCATCGGTTAAAACACCTGATTCTATAATAATTTTTACTGCCTTTCCCTTGGAACGAATAATTGGCATGATATGATTTATTTCATCGGCAATAACTGCCCAGTCTCCATTTTTTATAGCCGAAATATTAGCAACCACGTCTAATTCATCGGCACCATCTACCATGGCTAAAATGATTTCTGCAATTTTTGCTTCAGTTGCACTGTATCCAAAAGGGAAGCCAATAACGGTTGCTACTTTAACATCAGATCCTGCAACTTGCTGCTTAGCTAATTTTACAAAATTGGGTGGTACACAAACTGCAGCAAAATCATATTGCTTTGCTTCAGCACATAATTTTTCAATGTCCGAAACCAAGCAGGTTGGTTTTAAAACAGTATGATCAATATATTTATTAATTGGCATCATATTATACAGCATCCCTACCATGACATGCTTTAAACTTTTTACCACTTCCGCATGGGCAAGGATCGTTACGGCCAATTTTCGGACCAACCGTCACGGGTGTTTGTTTTTGTTCACTTGGATCATGGTATTGTTTTTCACCAACGCCTTCCTCAGTCCTTCCTGCACTCAATTTACTTAAATCTGTTTTTTCTTGACGTCCTTCTTTCACAGCAGATTCTATTGGTAAATGCACGTGACATAAAAACTGAACCAACTTATGATTAATCTCAATGTCCATTTTTCGGAATAATTCGAAAGCTTCCATTTTATAAATTACCAATGGGTCTTTTTGCTCGTAAGTAGCCGTTTGAACCGATTGTTTTAAATCGTCCATGGCACGTAAATGTTCTTTCCAGGCATCATCAATTAAATTTAATGAAATTGTTTTTTCAGCTTGCGTTGCTAATGCTTGTCCTGACGTACTTACATTTTTATCCAAGTTAACCAATACATTATAAGCCATTTTACCATCACCAACCGGCACAATAACATTTTCAATATGATTGCCTTGCTCTAATCTTATTTTCCTAAATACAGGAATACTTTCCTGCATGATATCTTTTTTCTTATACTCATAATGAGCAATCGCTTCTTGATAAACTGCTTCTACTAAATCATTTTCTTTGGTCGCAGCAAATTCATCGGGAGTAATTTTTGTATCAAATCCACCACTTACAATTAAAGACAACTTAAAGTCCTCATAGTTACCGGATGTTTTATGTCCAACAACAATACCTTCAATTACTTGATAAAACGCATTATCAATATCTAAAGCAAGGCGTTCGCCAAATAATGCATGACTTCTTTTTTTATAAATAACAGCTCTTTGCTTATTCATTACATCATCATATTCCAACAAGCGCTTTCTTACTCCAAAGTTATTTTCCTCTACTTTCTTTTGCGCGCGCTCAATTGACTTTGTAATCATACTGTGCTGAATTACTTCACCTTCCTTATAACCTGCAAAGTCCATTACTTTCGCGATTCGCTCACTACCAAACATGCGCATTAAATCGTCTTCCAAGGAAACAAAAAATTGTGAAGAACCTGGATCACCTTGACGTCCAGCACGACCTCTTAACTGTCTGTCCACACGACGTGACTCGTGACGCTCGGTACCTAAAATAGCTAAACCACCTGCAGCTTTTACTTCAGGGCTTAATTTAATATCCGTTCCACGACCAGCCATATTCGTTGCAATGGTAACAGCTCCTGTTAAACCAGCTTCTGCTACTACTTGTGCTTCACGCGCATGTTGTTTCGCATTCAATACATTATGTGGAATATTTTTTTGACGAAGCATTCTAGATAATAATTCACTTACTTCAACACTTGTGGTTCCCACTAAGCAAGGTCTTCCTTTGTCTCTTAACGCTTCAATGGCTTCAATAACTGCGCCAAATTTTTCACGCTTTGTTTTAAAAACCATATCCTGCTCATCTATTCTTACTGCAGGAATATTGGTAGGAATTGACA
>CANETM010000041.1 GCA_947441205.1 Bacteroidota bacterium
ATAGCTATAACTACTTAAACCCTTCTTTAAGGTGTCAAAGTTGTTTCGCATAATTTCCATAATACGCACAAAATTGCTTGGGTTTCCAACATCCATTGCATTGGATACAGTAGCCACAGCTTTATGCACTTCATAATTACCTGTTTCCAAAAACCTAGTCACCACATTATTATTATTACATGCAGCAACGAAATGTCCTAATGGTAAACCACTTGCCTTTGCAATCATACCAGCACAAATATTTCCAAAATTTCCACTAGGTACAACAATATGCATAGGAACATTTTCACCATATTTTGCAACCCATTGTTGCCATGCAAAAAAGTAATAAAGCTGTTGCGGTAACCAACGTGCCACATTAATTGAGTTTGCTGATGTTAAATTATATGCTGAATTTAAATCAGTATCCATGAAGGCATCTTTTACAATAGCTTGACAATCATCAAAGCTGCCATCCACTTCTAATGCCGTGATATTTTGTCCGCAAGTAGTTAATTGTAATTCCTGTATCGGGCTTACTTTACCTTTTGGATATAATATAATTACATCAACTCCATCCACCCCTAAAAACCCATTCGCTACAGCGCCACCTGTGTCACCACTTGTAGCAACCAAAACAGTACTTTTTTGGGGTTGTTGTAATTCATTTTCAATGTGTCTTATTTGTGTATCTTCCGATCGCTGTTGAACTTTTCCTACTTGTAATTCCTTTGAAAAATAACCTAAGCATCTACTCATAAACCTTGCGCCAACATCCTTGAATGCTAAAGTAGGTCCGTGAAATAATTCTAAAGAAGATATTGTATCCGTGATTAGTACTAAAGGAAAATCAAAGTTGATAGTCTCTGCACAAATTTGTTGTAAAGATGCATCATCGATTAAACCATCAACATAAGGCTTCATCACTTCAAAAGCCAAAGTTGCTTTATCTAAGGTTTTAAATCTTTCGATTTGAGTTATTGTAAATTTAGGTATTTCAGTAGGAAAATACAATCCCTTATCAGGTGCTTGCCCTGTTATTGCCGCTGTTTTAAAATTTACATTCGGTGATATTTTCCCTAAACTATAATATTGCATCTCAACTATTTTTCTCTTTTATTAATTATTTCTCCTTATTTAAATGCCGTTTTCATATTTTTAGATTTGACTTATAAATCAAATTTTAGAATATATGATGCTTACTATCATTGAGTTCTGTCGGTTATTATTTGACTTATAAATCAAATTCAAATTTTACGTTTTTACAAGCTAATAATTGATGGGTTCATATTTTTTAACATTAAATTTTATATATTCCTATTTATATTTTATCGTACTTATAAATTATAGTATTTATATTTTTTCGTTATTATATTTTTTCGTTATTATATTTTGTTTAATTTATATTTTATTAAATTTTAAAATGATTGCCTTAAATTATCAAAATAAATATTTATTACGCCTTAATCTCTACACCTGTTTGATTAATAGTCGTAACATAAGTATGATGCGCTAAACCTAGGCTTAAGTATAATTTTTTCATTTCGTTTTCAACAGCTAAAGCCGTTTCTTTTTCTTTGCTTAAAAAAAAGATGGACGGACCTGATCCTGATATTCCTCCACCCAAGGCCCCAACTGCTTTACATGCTTTTTTTAAATCATCAAATCCTGGGATTAAAATAGAACGCACCGGTTCAATAATCACGTCTTCCAAGGAACGACCTATCAAATCATAATCTCCTTTCATTAAACCCGCAACCAATCCAGCAATATTGCCCCACTGTTTAATGGCGTCTTTTAACTTTACATTTTGTTTTAAAATACTTCTTGCGTCAGCAGTACGAACTTCAATTTGCGGATGCACTATGGTTACATACAATGTTGGCGAAGGCAATGCAATAACTTCTAATGGAAAAATAGATCGCACTAATGTCACACCTCCATGAATACAAGGTGCAATATTATCAGCATGCTTGACACCTGATGCAACTTTTTCACCATTCATTGCAAAACGAACAAGGTCATCCTTGCTAAATGGATTACCTAATAAATAATTTGCGCCAACAACCGCACCTGCACTACTTGCAGCACTTGACCCTACACCACTTCCAGGTTTAATTAATTTATTAATTTTTACTTCAAATCCAATTTTTGAAAAATCAATAAAACCTATATTTGTTTCTATTTTTATTAAGGAATCATTTGTATTACTCGAAGTGTCACTATCTTCATACAATAACGTTTTATTAAAATTATTAGCTGTATACTCTTCAATCATTGCTATCAGGGCTGCGCCAGCTACATTTTTTTCTGGATCAGTCGGTAAATTATAATCGTCAATATTAATAATAGTAATAGCTGCTTTATCAACTCTATCTGCTTTATTAAGGCTACCTGATGGTTTATCGCTTCGCGATTGATCAACACATCTTGCTACCATTCGCATTTCCATTTCATCATATGGATTATTCACCGCAAAGCCCAATATATCAAATCCACAAACCATATTTGCAACGGTTGCAGGGGCTTTAATTTTTATCCATTGATTTAAAGGAACCATTATTGCTTTTATTTATTAATTTCTATTTGTCTTTTTAAAACTTTACCTTAAATATTTTATACTAAACTACTTTTTTATATAATGTTATTTGATGCCTAACTAATTATTTCATATAAACTAATTACACCCTCGCTGCTCTTATAATATCAGCAAATACACCCGATGCAGTTACATCCGCTCCGGCTCCAGCTCCTTTTATCACTAATGGTAATTCAGGATAACGCATACTATAAAATAATACCAAATTATCCTTCCCATATAAATGATAAAAATCAGAACTTGGTTGGATATGTTGTAATCCTACTTTTGCTGTAGTTTGTTTATTTCCACCTACTCCCTCAGTTGCACGATTACTTTCAAACTTTGCTACAAATTTTAATTTGCAACCCTCTGCAGCTGCAGCATCATATAATTTTTTGAAATGGGCTTCTTGCTTTTCCATTTCTGTATAAAAATCTTCGACACTGCCCTCAAAACAACTAGCAGGTAAAAAGTTTTCATTTACTATATCACTCATTTCTATTTTGGTACCAGCTTCGCGGGCTAATATCATTATTTTTCGCATTACATCGGTACCACCTAAATCCAATCTTGGATCCGGTTCGGTATAACCTTCTGTTTGCGCTTGTCTTACTACTGCCGAAAATGTTTTACCGTCAGTACCTCCTGCATAATTATTAAATACAAAATTTAAGGTACCTGATAATACTGCTTCAATTTTATGTATGCTATCGCCACTTCTGATTAAGTCATTTAAAGTGCCGATAATAGGTAAGCTTGCGCCTACATTCGTTTCAAATAAAAACGCAGCATTAAAGGTACGGGCTAAACTTTTTAATTTAGCATAATGTTCATATGGTGAAGAGCATGCAATTTTATTACAAGCTACAACCGATACTGCTTTTCCTAATAATTGCGCATATACATTGGCTACTGTATCGTGTGCCGTAACATCAACAAAAATACTATTGCGTAAATTATTTTCTTCTATAGCTTTTACATAATCAGTTATCGTTCTTGCAGGAGCATTGGCCAGTTGGTCTTTCCAATTATGTAAATCAATTCCATCGATATTAATTAATTGCTTTTTACTATTTGCAATACCCACAATATTAATTTGAAGACGCATTGATTTTTTTAAATACTCAACCTGTTTTTGTATTTGTGTAATTAATTTTCCGCCTACATTACCCGCGCCAGCTATATAAACATTGACTTGCTTGTAAGAAGTTTCAAAAAATTCCTCATGCAAAACGTTAATTGCTTTTTTAACATCAGATGAAGCAATTACTGCTGTGATATTTTTTTCGGATGACCCTTGTGCTATCGCTCTTACATTAATACCATTACGACCCAACACACCAAACATTTTACCGCTAACCCCTGGATGGTTTTTCATTTGCTCTCCCACTAATGCTAATATTGCAACGTCTTTTTCTACTATTAATGGATCAACTTTTTGTGTATTAATTTCCTGTTCAAATTCAGCGTCAACCGCTATTTTAGCTTGATGTGCATCATTGGCATTTACACCAACACATATTGAATGTTCAGATGAACTTTGTGTGATTAAAATAATATTGATTTGCTTTTTAGCTAAAGCATCAAATAATCTTTTTGAGAATCCAGGAATACCAACCATACCACTACCTTCCAAACTTAACAAGCAAATATCTTTTATACTTGATATACCTCGGATAAAATTAGTATCTCTTGGTGATTCATTTTTAATGATCGTTCCCGGATGGTTGGGTTCAAAAGTATTTTTAATCCAAACGGGTATATTTTGTTGCATTACCGGTTGAATCGTTGGAGGATATATAACCTTAGCACCAAAATGTGATAATTCCATTGCTTCCTGATATGAAATTTGTGGAATTTCTTTTGCATTTAATACCATGCGAGGATCCGCCGTCATCATTCCACTCACATCCGTCCATATTTCTAATGCACTTGCTTTTACTGCAGCTGCATAAATAGCACCAGTATAATCCGAACCGCCGCGACCCAAAGTTGTTGTATTACCTTCAGCATCAGATGCAATAAATCCCGGTGCCATATACACATCAAATTTATTATTGTCCTCGCTTGCAAAATATGCTTGAATAGTTTTTGCAGTCAATTCCTTGTCCACCACCGCATTCATAAAATTTGAATTTGTCTTAATCAATTGGCGAGAATCAACCCATTGTTGTTTAATGCCTTTTGATTCAAAAGTTGCTGCAATAATTTTGGAAGATAATATTTCACCAAAGCTTACAATTTTATCCTGCATACGATTAGACAATTCCTTTAACATGAATAGTCCTTCGCAATTAGATTCTAATTCATTAATGGTTTGTTTCACCAAACTTAAGGTAGCCGACTGTGCTTGAATGGGTAATAATACCCTTACTGCATCTAAATGCTTTTGCTCAATATTTTCAATAATTGTTTTGTATGCTTCATTTCCTTGTGATGCACTTTGAGCCAACATTAATAATTGATCCGTCACGCCACTCATTGCAGAAACCACTACAATAGTAGGTTCTTTTTTAATCGTTTCACTTACAATAGCCACTACCTTCAATATCGCATCGGCAGTTCCTACTGAACTACCTCCAAATTTTAATACTTGCATAAACCTATTTTTTTAGTAGTGAGTTAAATTAATTTATCACTACAATTAAACACTATGACTATATTAAATAGCCATATATATTGTCGTCTTTATTTATTTCGTTATAATTGATTTGATATTGCTTCATATTATTGATGAGCAATTCATAATCTTTATTTGATTTTAATTCTAATCCAACCAATGCAGGACCTGCTTCCTTATTATGCTTTTGTATATATTCAAACCTAGTAATGTCATCATCAGGTCCTAATACTTTGTTTACAAATTCTTTCAAAGCACCTGGTCTTTGCGCAAATCGAATTAAGAAATAATGTTTTAAACCTTCGTATATCAAGGATCTTTCTTTTATCTCTTGCATACGTGCAATATCATTATTGCTTCCACTAACAATACATACGATTGTTTTTCCTTTTATTTTTTCTGTATAATCATCAAGTGCTGCTATACTCAATGCACCTGCGGGTTCAACAACAATAGCCTCCTCATTATACATTTGTAAAATGGTAGAACAAATTTTTCCTTCTGCTACCAAATGCATATCATCAATAGCGTCTTTACAATAAGCAAAAGTAACATCACCTACTCTTTTTACAGCAGCGCCGTCCACAAATTTGTCAATATTTTCAAGCTCAATAGGTGCACCAGATTTTAAAGCCCAAAACATACTAGGTGCTCCCTCAGGTTCTAATCCAATAATTTTTGTGTGTGGAGAATGTTGTTTAAAATAGGTTCCTACTCCTGCACTTAATCCACCACCGCCTACTGGAATTAATAGGTAATCAATTGGAGGCTCGCCTAATTCATTGTAATCATTTAAAATTTCAACGCCTACAGTTGCCTGTCCTTCAATAATGGACTTATGATCAAATGGAGGAATAAAAGTCATGCCATGCTCAATAGTATAAGCTTTTGCAGCAATAGCACAATCATCAAATGTATCACCCACTAAAATAACTTCCACAAAACTTTCACCAAACATTTTAGTTTGATTTACTTTTTGTTGCGGGGAAGGAATGGGCATAAACACCACTCCTTTTACATTTAATTTTTTACAACTATACGCAAAACCTTGTGCATGATTTCCTGCACTAGCACATACCACACCCTTTGACAATTGATCCGCTGTCAATTGGCTCATCATGTTGTAAGCGCCTCTTAATTTATAAGAACGTACAATTTGTAAATCTTCTCTTTTCAAATAAACCCTGCACTGATACTTTCGGGATAAATTGGCATTATACTGAAGCGGGGTATGGTTAACCACCGGCTTTAATCTAACAACCGCTCCCTGAATATCAAGTGCAGGCCTATTTTTTATTTGATCATCACTCATAATATTTTATTTCCCTGGTTGATTCTCAGGACGTAAACTTCTCACTGTACGACCAGCTTGCCACATTTCACTATTGTGTAATTCAGCTAACTCAACTTCTAATTTTGCACGGTAATCGTCTTTACTATTTAAATCAATTGAACGTGCAGCTTCAGCACCTGTTGCTACACTATTATATAAATCAGAAAATACTGGCAAAGTTGCATCACGGAATTTTTTCCACCAATCCAACGCACCACGTTGCGCAGTTGTTGAACAGTTTGCATACATCCAGTCCATTCCGTTTTCAGCAACTAATGGCATTAATGATTGCGTTAATTCTTCAACTGTTTCATTAAACGATTCAGAAGGAGAGTGACCATTTTTTCTTAACACTTCGTATTGTGCAGCAAAAATACCTTGGATTGCACCCATTAAAGTTCCACGCTCACCTGTTAAATCAGAGTATACTTCTTTCTTGAAATTAGTTTCAAATAAGTAACCAGAACCAACTGCAATACCTAATGCAATTACTCTATCATGTGCCTTACCTGTTGCGTCTTGGAAAATAGCAAAGCTACTGTTCAAGCCACGTCCTTGTAAAAACATTCTTCTTAATGAAGTTCCTGAACCTTTTGGTGCAACTAAAATTACATCTACATCAGCTGGTGGTATAATACCTGTTTGCTCTTTGTAAGTAATACCAAATCCATGAGAAAAGTATAATGCTTTACCTGGTGTTAAATGTTTTTTTACGATTGGCCACATTGCAATTTGCGCTGCATCACTTAATAAATAACAAATAATTGTTCCTTTTTCTAATGCTTCTTCTATTTCAAATAAGGTTTGGCCTGGAACAAATCCATCAGCTACTGCCTTATCCCAAGATTTTGAATTTTTACGTTGACCCACAATTACATTAATACCATTTTCTTTTTGGTTCAACGCTTGACCTGGTCCTTGAACCCCGTAACCTATAACAGCTACTGTTTCATTTTTTAATACTTCCTGTGCTTTTGCCAACGGAAACTCTTCACGAGTTACTACATTTTCTTCGGTACCTCCGAAATTTAACTTTGCCATTTTGTATGTTTTTGTGTTTGTTTAATTATGATTTAAAATTACATGGTAAATACTGCTTCGCGTTTTCCTAGGTATTCATTTTCAATAACCTCCTCGCCAGGTTGACGCTTTTCAAAGTCTTTTAATTTTTCATGAAAACCTGCACTCTCTTTAATAATAGCTACCCTTGCACTTCTTACAAATTCTACTAATCCAAAAGGTTCTAAAGCTTTCATTAATTTATTGGTCTCTTCCCTATGCCCTGTGGTTTCAAAAACAATAAAATCTTTTCTGATGGCAACGGCTCTAGCTCCGAACTCTCTTAATAATCTTTCCACTTTAACCTTCTCCGTAATTTCTTCACTCAACACTTTATATAAAGCCAATTCCTGCCATACAATTTCATCGTTAGTATTGAAATAAGCTTTTAATACTTCCACTTGCTTTTCAATTTGACGCACTATTTTTAACACAACATCACGAGACTCTTCCACCACAATAGTGAAACGATGTATTCCTTGTACTTCAGAAGGAGAAGTATTTAAGCTTTCGACATTTATTTTTCGTCTTGAAAAAATAATGGCAATACGATTTAACAACCCCACTTGGTTTTCGGTATACACCGTAATCGTGTACTCTTGTTTCTCGTTATTGTGTGTCATAATAATATATTTTACTTTTCCAATTTTTAACTTCGTTAAAATAATTTGAGCTCGACTATCGTCTTGCTCGAATCAGACTCAAAAGCTTCGCTACTTAAGTCTTATTTCACTTACAGAACATCCTTGAGGAACCATTGGAAATACATTGTTTTCCTTACCCACCATTACTTCTAATAAATAAGATCCCTTGTTTGCTAACATTGTTTTTACAGCGCCTTCTAAATCTTTTCTGTGTTCTACTTTAGCACCTTCTATGCCATATGATTTTGCTAACATGATATAGTCAGGACTTTGTATATCAACAAATGAGTAACGCTTATCATGAAATAAATCCTGCCACTGACGAACCATGCCTAAAAACTGATTATTTAAAATAACAATTTTTACATCTACCCCAGTTTGCATAATGGTTCCTAATTCTTGTAAAGTCATTTGAAAACCACCATCACCAATCACCGAAATCACTGTCCGATCCAATGCACCAAATTTTGCACCTATCGCGGCTGGTAATCCAAAACCCATTGTACCCAAACCACCTGAAGTAACATTGCTTCTGGTTTCATTAAACTTTGCGTATCGACAAGTAACCATTTGGTGTTGTCCCACATCGGTTACCATAATCGCATTGCCCTCAGTGATTTCATTTATATTTCTAATCACTTCCGCCATAGTCATTTCCTCGGAACTTGGATACATTTCCGGCTGAATACATTGCTCATATTCTTGTTTTGTATAATCTGCAAAAACTTCCAACCACTCAGACCTATCTTTTTGATCTATACCCAATGTAAGCAATGGAAGTGTTTCCTTACAATCACCCCAAACACCCACCGTTGCTTTTACATTTTTATCAATCTCAGATGGATCAATATCTAAATGAATAATTTTAGCTTGCTTTGCATATTTATCTAAACGACCTGTTACGCGATCATCAAATCGCATACCCACCGCTATTAATACATCACACTCATTGGTTAATACATTTGGACCGTAATTTCCATGCATTCCAAGCATACCTACATTTTGTGGATGATCGGTTGATAGTGCACTTAATCCTAAAATTGTCCATGCCGCAGGCATTCCAGATTTTTCAATAAACTTTTTAAATTCTTTCTCTGCCTTTCCTAAAATAACACCTTGTCCAAAAATGACTAATGGTTTTTTTGCATTGTTAATTAACGCAACTGCTTCATCAATATATTCTTTTCTAATAACTGGTTTAGGTCGATAAGATCTTACATGATTACAACTAGTGTATCCAGGATAATCAAACTTTTGTAATTGTGCATTTTTTGTAATGTCAATTAATACCGGACCTGGTCTTCCACTTTTTGCTAAATAAAATGCTTTTGCTAATATGTTAGGAATTTCTACTGCATCTGTAATTTGATAATTCCATTTTGTAACCGGCATAGTAATATTAATTACGTCCGTTTCTTGAAACGCGTCAGTTCCTAATAAATGAGCATATACTTGTCCCGTAATACAAACCAGTGGTGTGCTATCAATCATTGCATCAGCAAGTCCTGTAACTAAATTAGTAGCACCAGGTCCACTTGTTGCAAATACCACACCCACTTTTCCGGATGTACGCGCATAACCTTGTCCAGCATGTATTCCGCCTTGCTCGTGACGAACTAGTATATGATTTAATTTTTCTTTATAATCATACAAGGCGTCATAAATAGGCATGATGGCACCACCTGGATATCCAAATATGGTATCAACTCCTTCGGCAATAAATGCTTCCAATACTGCCTGTGATCCTGTTAATTGTTTCTGTTCCATAGTTTCATTTTAATCGGTGTCCGTTACACATCCTTCACTTGCATCCTTCACCAACTTCGCGTATTTAAATAATACACCATTAGTTACTTTTAATTTGGGTGCTGGTTGTGCTGCACGTCGCTTTGCTATTGTTGCTTCATCTACTTTTAAAGTCATTGTACGTTTAGGCACATTTAATTCAATTATGTCGCCGTCTTCTACCACACCAATTAATCCACCTTTGTATGCTTCTGGAGTAATATGTCCCACTACAAAACCATGGGTGCCTCCACTAAATCTACCATCCGTAATTAATGCAACAGATTTACCTAATCCAGCACCAATAATTGCCGAAGTTGGTTTTAACATCTCTGGCATACCTGGCGCTCCTACTGGTCCTACATTTTTAATGACTACTACATCACCTGATTGTATTTTTTTTGAATTAATACCTTCG